>CALASV010000139.1 GCA_937888895.1 uncultured Clostridia bacterium
AATCACACCTATAAATTGTCCTTTTTTTTCTTTTGCAAATTGTTTTGCTTTCTCTGCTAAAAAATAACAAAACTGCTCCGTTCTTTGTTCTTCTTTTCCAATACAAAGTACTGCTAAAATATGTGCCTGTGGTGGATATTTCATCATTTTTCGATATAACATCTCTTTTTTATAAAATGCAACATAATCTTCTGTTAATGATGCCTGAATACTGTAATGTTTCGGTTGGTACGTTTGAATGATTACTTTTCCATTCAATTGTCCTCTACCAGCTCGTCCTGCCGCCTGAGCAAGTAATTGGAATGTACGCTCTCCTGCTCGATAATCCGATACATTCAACGATAAATCTGCTGCCAAAATTCCAACCAAAGTAACTTTAGGAAAATCATGTCCTTTTACTATCATTTGCGTTCCAACTAAAATATCGGCTTCTTCATTTGCAAAAGAAGATAAAATTTTTTCATAACTTTCTTTTTCCTTCGTTGTATCAGCATCCATTCGTAACACTCTCGCCCTCGGAAACATTTTTTTCACTGCTTCCTCTACTTTTTGTGTTCCTGTTCCAAACGATGCAATATAAGGAGAAGTACACTCTGGACATTGTTTTGGTAATGGTATTGTATAACCACAATAATGACAATGTAATGTATCATCATAATGTAATGTCAAAGAAACCGAACAATGAGGACACATAATCGCTTTTCCACAACTTCGACAAGAAACAAAACCAGAATATCCTCTACGATTTAAAAACAACATCGTCTGCTCTTTTTTTTCTAATCGTTCTTGTATTTCCTTTTGCAAACTACGACTAAACATAGAACGATTTTTAGCTTTCATTTCCTCTTTTAAATCTACCACTTCTACTTGTGGAAGTTTTGCATGATTTGCTCTTTGTTTTAATTCTAATAGCTTATATTCTCCTTTTTCAGCTCGCATATACGATTCTAGAGAAGGAGTTGCAGAACCTAAAATAACACTAGCATTTGTCATTTTTGCTAACTGTATTGCTGTTTCTCTTGCATGATATTTTGGAACACCTTCACTTTTATAAGAAGGTTCATGTTCCTCATCTATCACAATACAACCCAAATTCTCGAAAGGAGTAAATAAAGCAGACCGAGGACCAATCATAATATCTAACTTTCCTTCTTTTGCAAGACGATATTGGTCATATTTCTCCCCTGCCGATAAACGAGAATGTAAAAATGCCACTCTCTCCCCAAATCTTTGTGTAAATCTTCGAACCGTTTGATAAGTTAATGCAATTTCTGGAATAAGCACAATGACTTGCTTTCCTTCTTTTATTATTTGCTCAATCACATGTAAATAAACTTCCGTCTTTCCACTTCCTGTTACCCCATGAATGAGATAAACGCCTCGTTTACCTAATTTATAATCTTCACAAATTGTTTGACAAGCCTGTTGTTGTTCTTCATTCAAGTCTACTATACTTGAAGTTTTTGTTGTATACCCTTTTGTTTTTCTATAAACTTCCTCTACGGTTGTTGTAATAACGCCTTGTTGTTCTAATGATTTTAATGTAGAAGCAGAAATATTTAATTTTATTCAAAATATTGGATATAATTATGCGACTAATATTAGTTGTGATTATGATGATATCTTTAATACTTCAAAATATGGCTATTGTCTAGAAAAACATTGCACTAATTCTGCAA
>CALASV010000140.1 GCA_937888895.1 uncultured Clostridia bacterium
AATCTTGGTCGTTTCATAATGGTGTCATTTCTTATGATGATTACTATGCACAGTTAGACGGATTTACTGCTAGTAAATTTGATGCTGATGAATGGGCAGATTTATTCAAGGAAAGTGGTGCAAAATATGTTGTTTTAACAACAAAGCATCATGATGGTGTAGCTCTTTGGGACACTAAGACAAGTGATTTAAATGTAGTAAAAAAGACACCTGCTGGTCGTGATATCGTAAAAGAGTATGCAAAAGCTGTTAGTGACCGTGATATGAAGGTTGGCTTTTACTATTCTTTAATTGACTGGTCAAGAGAAGATTATCGTAGTGTATATCAGGCAGGTTGGCCAATTGGTGATAAAAATATTTATTCTTCTCCGGGAGAAAATGGCGAAGAACGTCCAGAACTTTGGGCACAATTTTTGAAGTTCAACGATGAACAGATGAAAGAGTTATTGACAAATTATGGAAAAGTAGATTTACTTTGGTTTGATGGTGACCGGGAGCGTTCTGCAGAACAGTGGAAGATGGCAAAATTCAAAGAGTATTTACTTTCCTTACAGCCAGAAATTATTTGTAATTCTCGTATGCAAGGTTATGGCGATTATGCAACACCAGAACTTGGTATTCCAGTGGTAGCACCACAAGGTCCTTGGGAATTTTGTATTACATTGAATGAATCTTGGGGTTATAGAGCACATGATAACCATCATAAGTCTACAAGACAAGTAGTTCGTATGCTTTGCGAATGTATTACTATGGGTGGAAATATGCTCTTAGATGTAGGTCCTATGGAAGATGGTACAATTATTCCAGAGCAGAAGCAAGTATTAAAAGAATTAGGTCAGTGGATTCGTGAGAATGAAGAAGCAATTTATGAAACAGAAAAAGGTTTAGATTATAAGTTCTTCCAAGGTGGAAGTGCATTATCTGAAGATAAGAAGACATTGTATTTATTCGTTTATGATAAGCCAAATGAATTTGTCTGTGTGAAAGGCTTACGTAATAAGATTAAGAAAGCTTCTATTTTACATAACGGTCGTGAACTTAATTATAAGGTAACAGGTGGAGCACCATGGAACAGAATTCCTGGTTTAACATGGATTTATATTCCAGAAGACGCCCTTCATCCAATGGTAACTGTAGTAAAATTAGAATTAGATGGAGAAATCGATTTATATTGCGAAGCAGGCTCGGTTATTTCTCACAACGATTAATAGGAAAATTTTTAGTGAATTAGTATATATAACATACTCTGCTTGAATTATATCAAGTAGAGTATGCTATGTATTTTCTAATAAATATATAAGGAGGATAAGCAAATGAGTTATTATATTATTCCAGAACCATATAAAATGGAACAACTGGAAGGCAATTTTTATTTTAGTTATGATACAGAGGTTGTATTAGATAGCCTTTGTACAGAAAAAGAGTATGCTTATGCAAAGCTTCTTGTAGAAACAGTAAAGGAAAACACAGGTATTACTATGCCAATTAGAAAAGGCATAGCTACTGGTGTAAATGAAATTTGTATTCATGTAGTACCAGAAGATGAAGAAATGCCAGAAAATGTAAAAGTACTTCTTGGTATGGCAAAAGGTGATACTACTTGGGTTGTTCCAAATGCAGAAACAGAAAAGTATTGGAAGATTAGAACAGAAAGCTATGAATTAGAAATTTCCGAAGGTCGTATTGACATTAGTGCAAGATATTCTACAGGTATACTTTATGGTATTCAAACACTTCGTCAGTTAGTATCTCAGTTATGTATGGTATTACCTTGTTTAAAGGTAGAAGATAAGCCACAGCTTGCAAACAGAGGTTTTTACCATGATGCAACAAGAGGTAGAATCCAAACAGTAGAATCTTATAAGAAATTAGTAGACAAATTATCTTATTATAAGATTAACCAGTTACAGCTTTATGTAGAACATAGCTATTTATTCCGTGATTTTAGTGAAGTATGGAGAGATGATACTCCATTAACAGCAGAAGATATTATAGAAATCGATGGCTATTGTAAGAATTATGGTATTGAATTGATTCCATCTTTAGCAAGCTTTGGTCATTTAGATAAAGTATTAAAGACAAAGAGTTTTGCTCATTTATGTGAATTAGAAGATTCTGATAAAGACCGCTTTAGATTCTATGATAGAATGGCTCACCACACCATCAATATGTCCGACCCTGCTTCTTGGGACTTTATTGAAAAGATGTTATTAGAGTTCATTCCATTATTTACTTCTCGTCAGTTTAACCTTTGTGGTGATGAAACATTTGACTTAGGTAAAGGTCGTAGTAAGGCAATGGCAGATGAAATTGGAACACAGCGTATGTATGTAAACTTTGTGAAGAAGATTTGTGATTGTTTAACAGCACAAGGACTTCGTCCAATGTTCTGGGGTGATATCATTGTAGGTTCTCCAGAGTTATTACATGAACTTCCAGAATCTATTGTATGTTTAACTTGGGGTTATGGAGAACAAGAAGGAGAACATAGTGCAAAGACAATGGATAGCGTTGGTGCAGTACAATATTTATGTCCAGGTGTTCATGGTTGGAGACATATTATGAATAGATTACCTTCTGCTTATGCTAACGTTACTATTATGTGTGAATATGCAAAGAAATTTAATGCACTTGGTTTGTTAAATACAGACTGGGGTGATTATGGACATATTGCTCATCAGGATTTCTCGATTCCAGGTATGATTTATG
>CALASV010000141.1 GCA_937888895.1 uncultured Clostridia bacterium
AAATCAATATCTTTCCATTTAGCAACCACGTCATTTTCGCTATAACTACGGTTGCCAACATCACTATTACCAGCATCTACTTCTAATTTCATTTCTTTCGCTTTCAACAGTTCTGCTTCAACTATCCCTGCTGCTAGTTCTATTTCTATTGTATCAAATATTTTATTCATTGGCAATACAATATGAATGTCAGGAGCATATTCCGAATGTACATTTCCCTTTTCTCTTAAACTATCCTTTACATACCAAGTGCCATCTTTTACCTCACTTATAATTGCATTTTCAAACATATTCTCTACATGAATGCACATTTCTTGTCCTGTTGTAATACTAATTTTTCCTACAGCAAATGCAAAATCAATATTCTCTACATTCTCTTTAGATGCATTATAATATAAAGATTTATCACATTCTGAATTACCATAATATAATCCATTTCGCCCAAAATAAAATCCATTGTCCCAATCAAGAATATCTAAATGATTAAATACAAGTTCTTCTTTATGAGCAACTATTTCGTCAAAGAAAAAAAAGCCTAAAACAGCAGAGAAAATACTACCTAAGAATACACAAATAACTCCTACCGTGAAAAGTATTTTCCAAAATCGTTTCATATCACAGCCTCCTTTCTCCCATGTAATAATTGTTGCAAGAATTTTCCTATCATTTTCACTATCCAAATCACAAGTTTAATACAAGCCATCGTTGCTACAACGAATAGACAACCCAGACCAAAGACTAATAAAGAAATTGCAATAAATACAAGACCAATAATCGGCAAAGCAAAACATTTTACAATACCAACAAAAAATACTGCTATTCCTGCAACTACACAAACAATTCCTGCAACACCTAATCCTACTACTACTCCAAGTAAAGCAACACATATACCAAACAATGTTCCAAATACAGCACCTAATACGCTAATCCATATTGGAAATGTAAAAATAGCTAAAATAACAAGAAGAATCCCTGAACTTTTGCTTAATTTTTTCTTAGACTGATGTAATTCTGAATCATTCCTAGTTTCTTCTCTTTTTGTACTATAATAGGAACTTGCACTTTCTTGTTTTTCATTTTCTTCTACTTTCTCATAACGAATTGGTGTTTCTTTTTTATTTTCTCGTTCTTGATAACCTGTTTCTGTATAAATTCCCTCCGATTTCTCTTGTCGAAATTCTCTTAAAATCTGAGCTGCAACTTTACCAGCTGAGCCAAGTTCTTTTATTACAATTTGCTCATACTCTACCCCTGCATCCTCAAAATAAGAGTCATAATAACGAAGTACATCTTCTCTCTCCTCTTTTGGAAGAGAACCAAGCAAAATTTCTAGTTCTTCCATAAATTCTTTCTTCGTCACCTAAACTACCTCCTCCAACATCTTTGATATCTTTCCTGAATAACTTTTCCACTCTTGACTATATAATAACAATTGCCTTCTGCCTTGTTCTGTAATCTTATAATACCTTCGATTTCTCCCTCCATATTCCATATCATACGTTTCTAAACAATTATCCTTTTGTAATCTACGCAATACAGGATACAATGTTGACTCTGATATTTCTAAAACATTTCGCACTTCCTGTGTAATCTTATATCCATAAGTTCCCTCAGGTTCTTTAGAAACTGCTGCCAACACAATCGCATCCAACAATGCTGAACCAGTATTAAAAATCATGCCATCCTCCTAACACACCTCGCACAAATATAATATCATTTACTCAATAATATTATATGATGTATAATATTATATGTCAAGATATTTTTAGCTCTACTTTATAAAAATCCATCTACAAAATTCCATTTGACTGCTACATAGTCATTTTTATTACTAAAAAAAATAGTACTATCCTAAAGAAAATCGCTAAAGGGCATTCTTGCCAAATAAGGTATTTTCATAGAATAGTACTATTTATTTTTTTATGTTGCATTATTTTGTCATAATATGACTTACATTTTTTATTAATACAGAAATTGTTCCATCTGGATTCGTAATAAACTCTATATGTCGTTTATTATTATACTCCTCCATTGGAATATTGATTTCAATTCCACAATCTGTTGTCAAATACTGTTTTTCAAATTTCTTTGTTGTCTTTTCATTCGTTACTTTAATTTCTTCTTTTGGAAGTTTATATTTTTCTAATTTTTCTTCAAATTCTTCCTTAATTTCTGGAATCTGCCCAAACAATTCTTCTCCAATTTCTTCTACTTTCAATGTACCTTGCTCTTTGTATGCATTATGAATGACACTTTTTGCCTCCATTTTCTTTTCAAAGTCATCTTCAAAATATTTTTTATTGATTTGGTCTACTGCTTTTGTTACAATATCTAATTTTGTTTTTTGTGACATTTTTGCATGACATTGTAAATACAACTCCGAAAGATAATTTGTTTTCTCTCCATTTACTTCGAATTTCTTTTCTATCAATTGCACTGTATTTTCTTCTAAAGAAATCATAACTGCCTCTGATAACTTTCCACTATTTAAAGGCAAGGCACAGTATTGTTTCATAATATCATTTACATTTTCTTCTGCTTCATTCATAGAGGTGTAATGCATATAAACTTCTTTGTAATTCATCTTCAATATTGCTAGATGATGCTGTGCATTCATTTGATACGTAACAAAAAATACATCTGCTCTAGGAATAGCTGTATTTGAGTTCATAATCTTGTATAAAAGCTCAGCTAATTTTTTTGTTATCTCTACCATCGTATCTTCTGAAAATTGTTGTATCAAATGATATACACTCGATTTTTCTTCGTCAAATACACAAGTTTTCAAGTCATCTCCCGAAATTACTTTATAAATATGAGTTCTCAAAAAATCATTCAAGTCTGGATTTAACTCTAATAAAGCATCTGAAAGTACTGGCATCCCTACTGTAGAATCCAAAATATGCATAATCGCATTTCTTATAATAATATCATCTTTTTCCATTTTGCTTTCCTTCTATTCTGTATATTTTTTAACTTCTTCTTTCTTTTCTACTATTTTCTCTTGTTTTAATCGTTCTGCTGTTTTTGCATTCACATTTTCACGAAGTAACGCATAAAAGGTAGACATCAATGGAATAAATACTAACATACCAACAACGCCAAACATACTACCACCAACAGAAACAGCAACTAATACCCAAATAGCTGGCAAACCTACTGAATTTCCTACAACTCTTGGATAAATTAAATTACCTTCTAATTGCTGTAATACAAGGAACATTGCCACAAAACCTACAGCCTTAATTGGACTTACCATTAAAATTAAAAATGCTCCTACAGCACAACCAATAAATGCCCCTACAATTGGAATTAATGCTGTAAATGCAATTAATACACCAACTAATAACGCATAAGGCATTCTAAAAATCGTCATACAAATAACGAACATTGTACCAAGAATGACTGCTTCTAAACATTGACCAGATATAAATTTAGAAAAATTTTGATTACATAAAGTAAGTACTTTCATTGTTCTATTGTATGCTTGTTCTGATAAATATGCTCGTAACAATTTCTTTCCTTGATAACCTAACTTTTCTTTTCCTGATAAAACATAAATAGCAAAAACAAGAGAAATGACTCCATCAAATAATAATCCTGCCACACTTCCACCAATACCTACAGTTGTAGATACCATGCTCAATACTCCTGTTTTTACAAAAGTAGTTACATAACTAATGACAGAATTCCAATCTACACTAATATTTTCTAATGCAACTAAAGAATCTTGCAATTCTGGATACTGTTGCACTAAATCCTCTAATTTCACAATCCATTCTTTCATAAATGCAGAAATTGCTGTTCCAAGTTCTACCAAAGTTCTCCCTAACTGTGGAACTACAATTAATACAACAAAAACAAGTAAAGCTAATACAAACAAAAGTGCAAGTAAAATCCTCAAAGCTCGTTTCAATCCACTTGGTTTTTCCCATCTTCCAAATATATTACGTTCAATAAAACTTGTAGGTAATTTTAACACAAATGCAATTGCACCACCTACTAAAAACGGAGATAACATCCCAACAAAAACTTTTAAAATGTTTAGTAACTCCTTGCTATAAATAACTCCAAGACAAACTAATCCTGCAAATAAAATCCATTCAAAAACTAGTTTTGTCAACCTCTTTTCTTCCATACGTTCCTCCCTATTTTCCATTTTTAGCATTCGACTCCAAAAGGCTCATCCATCAGATATTTATAATTTGTTTTGCTACTTACCCATAATAAAATACTACATTATAAATACTTACTGTATCACAATTTTCTTTCAATAAAAAACATTTAGAATCTACTTTGCTATTTATTTTTTATTTCTAAATTATTATAAATCTCCTTATCAAAATTCTCAATAATCTCTTGAAAGTTTTCATAAAATTTTTTATTTTTTAATAATTTCCGTTTTCGTAAACTTTATTTTGTGGTACAATATAAATATAATTCATGAGGAGGAATTACCATGAGAGAAAAATATGGTCGTTATATTCGGTGGGGTGTTACTATCTCATCTATTATTATTTTTGGTGTTTTATTTTTCTTTTTCATATATCGTATAGATGCCGTTTTAGGACTTCTGAAAAAAATTAGTTCTGTTCTATTTCCTATTACTTTAGGTGCTGCAATTGCCTACCTTGTTAATCCACTTGTAACACGTATGGATAAAAAAATCATGCAACTTTGTGCTTTTTTCCATATACCATACAAATTAAGTCGTTTTCTTGCAAAAACAATTTCTAGTACCCTTTGTCTTGGACTTTTACTTGTTGGTATTGGACTTCTTATCAGCATGATAATCCCTCAACTTTATAGTAGTGTCATTAAACTTGCTGGTGATTTTAAAATTTATGTAAATCAATTTTATGAATTTATCAATAATCACTTACAAACAAATCCCCAATTACTAGAGTATGTGCAAGACTTATTAGATTCTATTACTAATTTTATCTATAATTGGGTCAATAATGAACTAATTCTTCAAGTACAAAATGTAATGTCTAGTGTTACCGTTGGTATTTTTGGACTTGCAAAATTAGCTACGAACCTTGTAGTAAGTTTGATTGTTTCCGTTTATTTATTAATTGGGAAAAAAAAGTTTCTTGGACAAGCGAAAAAAATGCTTTATGTAATAGCAAAACCAGAACAAGCTAATGTTGTCCTTTCCATTTTTCGCCAAATAGATAAAATTTTTGGTGGATTTATTATTGGAAAATTAATCGACTCCCTTATTATTGGTGTCCTTTGCTTTATCGGTGTTAGTATATTAGATATGCCTTACCCACTTCTTATTAGCGTTATTGTTGGCGTTACAAATATTATTCCTTTTTTTGGTCCATACATTGGTGCAATTCCAAGTGCTTTTTTAATTTTACTCATCAGTCCAAGTAAATTTATTATTTTTATTATTTTCATTTTAGTATTACAACAAATTGATGGTAATATTATTGGACCAACTATTTTAGGAGACTCTACAGGATTATCGGCTTTTTGGGTTATTGTGTCTATTTTAATTGGTGGTGGACTATTCGGATTTCTTGGAATGTTACTAGGCGTACCAACATTTGCTGTTATTTATTTCTTAATTAAAACATTTTCAGAATATTATTTAACAAAAAAACACTTACCTACAGAATCTGTTGCTTACATTCATGTAGAGAAAATAGACCCTGAAACGGGACACTTCGTATTTTTTGAAGAAAACTATAATAAAAAACAATCTCCAGACTCTGGACTTATGGATGCCCTGCATAATGTATCCAAAAAGAAAAAAGAAAAATATGCAACCTCTACTAAAATAACTGAAACAAAAGAAGAAACTACTTCTTCTGAAAATAAAGAGCTGCCTCAATGATAGGCAGCTTTTAACTTCTTTAATGCTTTCTTCTCAATTCTAGAAACATAACTTCTAGAAATATTCAATCGTTGTGCAATTTCTCTTTGTGTCACTTCTTTTCCATCATTTAATCCATACCGTAACTCAATAATCTCCTTTTCACGACCAGTCAAAATTTCATTTATATAGTTTTTTAATTTTTTTATATTATTTTCCTCTTCCATTTGCCCAATAATATCAATTTCCTCTGCTATACAAATATCCATTAACTGTATCGTATTTCCCTCTTTATCCGAACCAATCGGCTCATATAAAAAAACTTCCTTGGACTGCTTTTTACTACTCCGAAACAACATTAAAAGTTCATTTTCAATACAACGCGAAGCATACGTCGCAAGCCGAATCCCTTTTTCTTGATTAAATGTATCAATCGCTTTAATTAAGCCAATCGTACCAATCGAAATTAAATCATCTGCTTCATAAGTACTATTACTATATTTCTTTACAACATGTGCCACGAGACGCAAATTATGTTCAATCAGACGATTTCTACAATCCTTATCGCCTTGTTTCATTCCTTGCAACATCGCTTCTTCTTCCTGCACCGACAAAGGCTGTGGAAAAGATTGCATACTATTACCAACCTTGTTTCAAAGGTTACTATTACTTTATGCAAAGACAATTCGTCCTGTGAAATATTTTTCTTAGAAAAATTTATGCTTTTTTCTCCATCACAATTTCCACATATTTTCCACAAAATGCAACACCATAATTATAAATCGTCTTGACTCCTTGCATCAACATATCTGTATCGTATTTCTTATCTATTATCTGTTTCAATGCATCTTCTGATAATTTTTTTAATCCATCCTTGCTACAATTTTTCTCGGCTTTCAATTCAATCAAAATTCCTGGAAGTGTATTGTTTTTCGGCATTAACTGAATATCATATCTACCATTTCCAGATTCTCTATTAGAAGTAATATAGCATCCACCAAACAAAGCACATAATCCTAGCATAAAACCATGATAAAAGTTTTCTCCTGCTGTATCAAAAGAACTAACTGTTTCTGTTAATAACCTCTGTATCAATACCTGCAATTTTTCACTATCTCCAGAAAAAATAGCTTCCTGAATAGAAATTGTAATTTCTAATGGAATCACAGTATCTAACTTTTGAAGAATTTCTTTATGATAAACATAAGAAATTTCTTTATTTGGAAGTGCTACTTCACATATAAAATCTCCATTAAATGATGGTAACACTTTCCTAATTTTTAAATACCCTGCTACAAGTAAAAAACTATAAATGGTAGATGGATTTTTCTTAATCTGTGGATAAATCACACTTGTATCAATATAAGTTGTAAATGATTTCCCATTCACTAAGGAAGTCAACTTTTCATATATTTCTTTATCTGCATTCGTAATTATCTCTCCAATAATATCATTACTACCTGTCGATTGCCAAAAAGCTCTTGGCTCACATTCATTATGAAAATAATTGATAACAGACCAAGGATTAAAAATCTCTGTTTTCCCAAAACGATACCCATCATACCATTCGCAAAGTTCATTATATTTATCAGAAACTCCATAATACTCTGTCATCTCTTTTACTTCTTCCGAAGTAAAACCAAAATAAGTGCTATATTTATTATCCAAAACAGAATGAACCATAAGATTATTTAATCCGCTAAAAATACTCTCTTTTGCTATTCGAAGAATTCCTGTTAAAAAACCATACGATAAATGCTTATTATCTTTTAAAGCACTAGAAAATAAATTTCGCATAAACGAAACTACTTTATCATAATAACCTTTCATATAGCCTTGCTGAATTGGAATATCATATTCATCAATAATAATAATAGGAGCTATTCCATGATGTTCATGAAGCATTTTAGAAAGCATATATAACGAAGACTC
>CALASV010000142.1 GCA_937888895.1 uncultured Clostridia bacterium
AATCCGTCTAACTATTTTATTTATTTTTATTCTAATACATGGAGTAAGCAAGAATATGCAATTAAAGAATATTCTACACAATGTATTATACTGTTATTACATAAAAAGACAATTATCATTCAAGGAGAACATTTAATGATAGAGTATTCTCATAAAGATGAAATCAAAATTGTTGGAAATATTTCCAATATTTCTTTTGTTCGATAGGAGAGAAAAAAGTGCTAGAAAAATTGTTTTTCTTTTGGAAAGGTTATCTTATTATAGAATTATGTGGTGAATCGAAAGAACGATTTTTAAATTTATGTAAAAATAGTGAAATTGAACTATTACATATTTTTTCTATGAAAGAGCATTTGTATTGTAAATTATGTGCGAAAGAATATAAAAAACTTTATCCATTTATAAAAAAAACAAACTGTTATCCTAAAATAAAAAAGAAAGTTGGAATACCATTTTTATTACACCATTTGAAACGACGAAAAGGTCTTATCATTGGAAGTATTTTATTTTTATTAATTGTAACACAATGTTCGAAAAGAATTTGGCATATTGATGTACAAGGTGGTTTCTTACATACAAGACAACAAATTATGAGAGTATTAAATGATGAGTTAAATATTTATGGTGGAGTACTTTCTGAGCTAGTAGATTGTTTTGAAATTGAAAAAAGGATTCGGTTAGATTATAACGAAATTGGTTGGATTTCTGTAGAAAAAAAAGGCTGTAGGCTAAACATTATGTTAAATGAAAGTGTCATGCCAAATATAAGAGAACAAACAGATAAAGCAGTACATATTGTGGCAGAACGAGATGGAATCGTACAAAGAGTAGAAGTTAGTGTAGGAGTTCCACAAGTGAAAAAAGGAGATACTGTGCAAAAAGGAGATATTTTAATTTCTGGTATTATTCCAATCATTGGAGATTATGATGAGTTGATTCGATATGAAACCGTTTGTGCAGAAGGAAAAGTTTTTTTACAAACAGAATTTTCTTATGAAGCAAACTATAATATGGAATATGAGATAAAAAATATAGTAGATGAGAAAATAGGAATGACTGTTTTTTTATTTCAACAAAAATTATTTTCATATATACCTAGATATTCCAATAGTAAGTATGATATAATAAGCATTGATATTGTGCCTTATGTATTCCAAGATTATCAAGTTCCCATTGTATTACGAAAATATCGTTGTAGAGAATATGTAGTAGAAAAAGTGCGTATGACGGATGCACAAGCAAAAGAAAAGGCAATGTTACATTGGGAAGAATTTTTGAAAGATTGGGAATCACAGGGGGTTCAAATTTTAAATACACAATTTGATACAAAAATACAGCGTAAAACTTGCAAAGCAATCGGAACAGTAATTGCTTGTGGTAATTTTATTTCTTATCAAGAAATTATAAAAGAGGAGTTAAATATAAAAAATGAATATAGTGGAAACAATCCTTAATATATCGACAGAACATATTAGAAATTTGTTTGGAGAATTTGATTGTCATGCCAAATTGATTGAAAAAACAATGGAAGTTACTTTAATCGCAAGAGATGGTGAATTAAAAATTCTTGGTGAAACAAATCGAGTACAAAAAACAAAAGTAGTAATAGAAGAATTATTGAAATTGTCTATAAAAGGTAATGCTATTACAGAGCAAAATGTAACGTATGCATTAGCACTTTCTTTAGAAGATAAAGTAGATGCTATTAATGAAATTGACAAAGATTTAATTTGTCATACGATTCAAGGTAAACCAATTAAACCAAAAACATTAGGGCAAAAACATTATGTAGATTTAATTCGTAAAAAAATGATTGTATTTGGTATTGGTCCTGCTGGTACAGGTAAAACGTATCTTGCGATGGCAATGGGGATTCAAGCATTTAAAAATGATGAGGTAAGTCGTATTATTTTAACAAGACCAGCGATTGAAGCAGGAGAAAAATTAGGTTTTCTTCCTGGTGATTTACAAAGTAAAGTAGACCCTTATCTTCGTCCATTATATGATGCATTATATCAAATTATGGGACCAGAATCGTTCCAAAAAAATATGGAAAAAGGCTTAATTGAAGTAGCACCTCTTGCTTATATGAGAGGTCGAACATTAGATAATGCATTTATTATTTTAGATGAAGCTCAAAATACAACACCTGCTCAAATGAAAATGTTTTTAACTAGAATTGGTTTTGGTTCAAAAGTTATTATTACAGGTGACTTAACACAAAAAGATTTGCCTATTACAGCGACTTCGGGTTTAGATGTAGCATTAAAGGTGTTGTCTAAAGTAGATGAAATTGGTTTTGCTACTTTAACAGGGGATGATGTTGTAAGACATCCATTAGTACAAAAAATTGTAAAAGCTTATGATGAATATGAAAGTAAATTGCAAAAAGAACATATATCAAAGCCCGTAGAACAAGAAGGAACAAAGCAAAAAAGTAGAAAAACGAAAACACAAAGACAACAAGAAAAGAGGAGAAGAACAAAATGACCATTAATATTGATAAAGAAGTCGAGTTGAGTTTTGGATTTTCTGAAGATGAGTATATTGAAAAAGTAATTATGGCATCAATGGATTATGTAGAATGTCCTTATGAAGCAGAAATAAATGTATTATTTACAGATAATGTTGGTATTCATGAAATGAATTTAGAATATAGAAATATTGACCGTCCAACCGATGTATTATCATTTCCAATGATTTCTTATGAAATCGCTGGAAATTTTGAAAATTTAGAGGAAGAACAAGAGG
>CALASV010000143.1 GCA_937888895.1 uncultured Clostridia bacterium
TATTAAGCGAACAGTATGTAGATATGGTAACAGATGGTATTCTTGACCCAGCGAAAGTAACAAGAAGTGCATTACAGAATGCTACTAGCGTAGCTTCTACTTTCCTTACAACAGAATCTGCTGTAGCAAACATCAAAGAAGATGTTCCAGCTATGCCAGCAGGTGGTGCAGGAATGGGTATGATGTAATAAGGTAAAATTTATATAAACAGAAAAGTCACAGAAGTCTTATGTCTTTTGTGACTTTTTTATAACTTCGCATTGAAAAATAGTTCGTTTTCTTATATACTATATAATTATATGTTTCGGAAAAAGAAAGGAGATTTACAAATGGAAGGCATATATGCGTATGCAGAAGCACGAGCAAAAAAGAAAGCAACATTATCTGACCATTTACTTCGAGTAGCATTGATTGGAGGAACAGTACTGTTTATTGCATTAGGTTTGTGGACTGGTGTTGTAATTTATACTGGTATTGGTATTGTATTTTTTGGTTTATCTTACTATTTTGTTCCAAAAGTTTCAGCAGAATATGAGTATGTATATTGTGATGGACAAGTAGATTTTGACAGAATTAATGGTGGAGCAAGACGTAAAACATTGTTGAAAGTAGACTTTGAACAAATGGTAATTATTGCACCAAAAAATTCTCATGCATTAGATGGATATAAACATGGTGGAGTAACAGTAAAGGATTTTTCTAGCAAAGACCCAAATGCTAAAATATATGCGATGGTAGTAAAGAATGGAGAACAAACAACTGTTATTTACTTTGAACCAAATGAGAAAATGTTGTCTATTATGAAACAGAAAGCAATAAAGAAAATTGTGGATTGTTAGAATATATGGAAAGGAGCTATCGGAACATAGATATGAGTCTTGTTTAATTTTTCGATAGCTTCTTTTGTTAAACATAAAGATATTTGCTAGAGCTATATATTAGAATAGCATGGAAAAGCAAAGTATAAATGTTTTAGTGTAGTAGAGGAACATATTATGGCAGAACAGGTGAAATTAACTGGCATGGTTTTATTCTCTATGCCAGTTGGTGATTATGACCGTAGATTAACTATTTTAACAAAAGAACGAGGGAAGATTTTTGCATTTGCAAAAGGTTCAAGAAAACCAACCAGTCCATTGCTTGGTTGTAGTCAACCATTTTCCTTTGGAGAATTTACTTTATATGAAGGGAAAACTTCATATAATATAATAAGTGCAGATATTAGTAATTATTTTATAGAACTAAGAGAAGACGTAGAATCTATTTATTATGCAATGTATTTTTGTGAATTTAGTGCTTATATGACAAAAGAAAATTTAGAAGCATCAGAGCCATTAAAATTACTTTATATGACATTACGAGCTTTATCAAAACCTTCTTTGAATAAAAAATTAGTAAGACGAATTTTTGAATTGCGTTTTATGGCAATCAATGGAGAAATGCCACAAGTAGAAAGTTGTGTCGTCTGTGGCAAAAAGGAAATGGTAAAAGAAAAAAATATTTGTTTTTCTTCCAAAGAAGGTGGTATCTTATGTGCAGAATGTTGGCAGAAACGACAAATAGAAACAAAAAAAGAATTTGTTCCTATTATGTTTAAAGAAAATTCTACGGCATATACGATGCAATATATATTAGCAACACCATTAGAAAAATTATTTTCCTTTATTGTATCTGAAGCAGTGTTAAAGGAATTATCCGAAGCGGTTGTAAAATTTTTAGAAATGCATATAGGACAACCAATGAAATCGGAAGAAATGTTAAGGGTTTTATAAAAAAATGATGAAATTTAGAAGTTGACATTTTCCAAAAACTACTTTATAATATGCCACATAGTTTCGTCAATTTTACAATATATGAAATGGTGTGAAATTATCGGCGATAAATAAAAATATGATATATCGGCTTTGAAAAGAAAGAGTATACAATAAGTACAACTTAGAGAAAAGATGGTTGGTGAAAATCTTTTGTGGCTGTTGTAGAAGGCATCTTGGAGCTTTGACCCGAAGTAATGTAGAAAATTTATATTATAGTAGGTATCAACGTAATCCTTCGTTACAGGAATAAGAGAGCATAGCAAATGGATTAAAATTTGTTATGAAGCTAGGTGGAACCACGGACAATATTGTTCGCCCTAAGCAAACAAGAAAAGACACTTGTATTGCTTGGGGCGTTTTTTATGCCTTTTAATTTTAAGGTTTTTCTATATTGGAGGTGCGTAATGGCAAGAACAGTAGCCATTGGTGAACAAGATTTTGAAGAAATTGTACAAAAGAACTATTTTTATATTGATAAAACCTTGTTTATCAAGGAATGGTGGGAAAGTGGTGATAGTGTAACTTTACTTACTCGTCCTCGGCGTTTTGGTAAAACTTTAAATATGAGTATGCTTAAAAAGTTTTTTTCTATAAAGTATGCAAATAGAAAAGATTTATTTGAGAGATTTGCTATTTGGAAGGATGAAGAGTATAGGAAATTACAAGGAACTTATCCAGTAATTAGTTTGTCTTTTGCAAAAGTAAAAGATACTAATTTAAAAGATGCAAAGAAACAAATAAGAGGGATTATTAAAAGAGTCTACAAAGAATATTTGTTTTTAAGAGAATCTGACATTCTAACAGAAGATGATAAAAGTTACTTTCATAGTATTTTATCAAATGAGGCAGATGATGTAGATATTGCAGAATCGATTCATCAACTTTCCGATTTTCTCTATCAGTATTATGGTAAAAAGGTAATTATTTTGTTGGATGAATATGATACACCAATGCAAGAAGCTTATATCAATGGTTATTGGGAAGAATTAGTAGCATTTACAAGAAATTTGTTTAATTCTACTTTTAAGACAAATCCTTATCTTGCAAGAGCTATTATGACAGGTATTACAAGAGTAAGTAAGGAATCAATTTTTTCTGATTTAAATCATCTTGAAGTGATAACAACAACTTCTAATAAGTATGCAACAGCCTTTGGATTTACAAAAGAAGAAGTAAAAGATGCATTAGAGGAGTACGACTTATCAAACAGTCAAGAAGAAGTAAAGTATTGGTATGATGGTTTTATTTTTGGAAAACATAAAGATATCTATAATCCATGGTCTATTATAAATTTATTAGATAAAGGAGAAATAGGTATCTATTGGGCAAATACAAGTTCCAATCATCTTATAGGAAAACTTCTTCGTGAGGGGAATAAAAATATTAAGGAGAATTTTGAAGTATTGCTTCAAGGTAAAAGTGTTATAACACAAATAGATGAGCAGATTGTGTATAATCAATTAGATAATAATGCAACTGCTGTATGGAGTTTGTTGCTTGCTAGTGGGTATTTAAAGGTACTAGAATGTCAAACAATCATTAATGGATATGAAAGAGTTTGGAATTATGTGCTTACGATTACTAACTATGAAACAAAGAGAATGTTTGAAATAATGGTTCAGGAGTGGTTTCAAAATGTAGACTATGATTATAATGATTTTGTTAAAGCATTACTTATAGATGATGTAGATATGATGAATGTGTATATGAATCGTGTGGCACTTAATAGTTTTAGCAATTTTGATACAGGGAATAGACCTTCTGGTATAGAGCCAGAGCGTTTTTATCATGGTTTTGTATTAGGTCTTTTAGTAGAATTAAAAAATGATTATATCATAACTTCTAATAGAGAAAGTGGATTTGGAAGATATGATGTAATGATAGAACCAAGAGATGTGACGAAGAATGATGCTATTATTTTAGAGTTTAAAGTTATG
>CALASV010000144.1 GCA_937888895.1 uncultured Clostridia bacterium
GTTTTTAGCGTTCGCCCATAAAGCGAGATTTTTCGTTGCTAACGCAACGAAAACGACTGCGTAGCAGTCAAATCGAGCTTTACAGCTGAACTGTTACTAGTTTTTTATTCTGGAATTATCATCAAATTATCTGCCATAGTAAATACATTTGGAGTTCCATGGTAAAAACACCAATCTGGCATTAATTTATACCGTTTCGCTACAAAACGAAAAGCACCAATTGATTGATTTACAGAAAGTACAACATTTGTTTTTGCGATTTCTCGTTCACAAGGTTGATTTGGAAGTTGTATTGTTTGATATAAAGTCAAATGTTCTTTATCAGAACCTATATACAATTCTACAGATTCAGGATAGACAATGCCACTTCGATGATGAGATAAAAATCCCATACCAATTGTTTGAATTTCCATTTCTTTTGGTAATGTAGCAATCACATCAATATTGTCTGTTGTTCCACGCCATGTACCATCTAAATAATCCAAACTACCTCGTTTATTATTTAATAAATCAATCATACCATTACCCTGAAAACGTCTATCTAAAACTGTAGGACTTTCTAATACAATATCTTTCCATGCAAATGTATAAGTAGCTTTTGTTGTTTCACTCATTCTACCATCTGCAAGAAACAGTCTTGCAAGAAGTGTTGTATGATGATTGATAACTATAGGTTCTTGATATAATAAAGAATCTTTTGTTGGTTCAGAACCATCTAATGTATAGCGAATTTCACCAGCATCTTTAGAAGATAATACGATTGTTTGTGTAGTTCCCCATTCAAATACAGAATCTAAAGGACTGGCAGCAGGAGCAATTGGTGGAACAGGACGCTTTTCACTTACTTTTAAAATAGGAAATGGAATATCTTCCTTGCAACGGATTTGACCTAATTCTTCTCCTAATACAAGAACTATTTTATTATTTTCTGGTTGTATTAAAATACCTTCTGTATCACAACGAGAAATTTTACCTGTTTCTACTAAAAATTCGTAAGAAAATCCTTCATGTTCCATAGAAATAACATTATCTTTACAACTCTTAAATACAGGCAAACGGTCAAATTGCAAACTGTAATTGCTTTGTAATTCTATTTTATTCATTGTCATTATAAATTCAACTTTTTTATTGTTAGAGTCAATATCTAATAATACAGTTTTTGCTGTAAATTCATCTAATGCTTGATAGGAAATAGTACCTTGTGGTTCTTGACCAAACTCATCTACTAATCGAATAAAAGGTCTATTTTCAATTCCACCCCAAATTTGAGGGAACAAAATAGGTAAAGAATCAAAATTACTCTTTCGTTCTTTTAATGGTTTTTCTAAATAACGGCAAGCATAATCTTGTCGATATAAGAAAAAGTCACGAATACGCAAACGATTTTCTTCTCCTAAAAAACTAATACGATAATTAGCAGAAGCATACCACTGTGTAGAAAGATTATTTTCTTCAATCCAATCATTAGAAGCTTGGTAGGAGAGTGGTGGTGTAAGTTCATATTGTTTTTTAAACCATTTTGCAGATTGTGCCATTGTTTCCACACGAATATTACCTTGTTTTACTAAATTTTCCACTACTGCAAGTTGTGGAGCATATCCTGGACGAATATTTTCCCAAAGGAAATTATTTTCTTGACCTACTTGAGCATAACCAACACCAAGAGCATCTTCCTTTGTTAAGCTATCAAATATCCAATTGATAAATTTAGGATTACGACCAGGTAACCAAGTTGTTTCTAATGTATAAACTCCCTGTAAATTGTCTCTAACATTTGCTTCAAAATTGTAAATAGGGTCAGGACCTAATAAACGAAATACCGGAACAGATAATTGTTGTTCCTTCGTTTGTGCTGGAATAAATCCATTCTTTTTGCTAGGGTAGTAGATACCATTTGGCCAACCACCCCAAAGAGTAAAACCATCCGTATCCATTTGGTCTCTACAAATAGCAATACCAACAATACCATATTGCTTTGCTGCATAATCCATTGTAACAACATCTAATACCCAAGAACCTATCGTTTCTGGATATTTTCCAAATACTTGAAAAAAATCTTTCATATAAGCATCTACTAATAATTTTCTTTCCCAAGGCTCATATCCTAAAGAATAGGCAGTATTTACACGTTCATCATATTCTTCCTGTACTTTATTTTTACGGAAAGCAACACCTGCACGAAGGCAAAGAGGTTCTGAAATTTCCCACCATGCAGAAATTTCGTCATTTTCATCTAAATATTCTTTTAATAAATTTTGATACTGTGGATTCATTAAAGCATCATATTTTAATGCATAAGTTGCGGGTAATCCAAATTGTTTTGCAACAATCAATTGATTTTGAATTGTTTCAAAATCATCAATGACAAATTCACTTGGTTCAGCATGAGACATACGAATGAAATTGTAAATATTGACAATTACCGTTTTTTTCACAAAAAATCCTCCTTTAGCTATTTTCTTTGTTTATTTTACGAAGTGTAACAATATCTTTCACACTTTGT
This sequence comes from uncultured Clostridia bacterium, assembly GCA_937888895.1. GTDB lineage: Bacteria > Bacillota > Clostridia > Lachnospirales > Lachnospiraceae > SIG299. The sequence continues at coordinate 2,504 of CALASV010000144.1, forward strand.
TTTCTTTCTTCTTCTAAAGCAGCATAATGTTTTCTTGTTGTGTTTACATCAGAGTGACCTAAAATATCAGCAACTAAATAAATATCACCAGTTTCTTTATACAATTGCGTACCATAAGTACTTCGTAATTTATGTGGTGTAATTTTCTTTGTTGTAATAACAAAACTTGCATATTTTTTTACAAGCACTTCGACATTTCGAACACTAATTCGTTTCATACGATTGGATAAAAATAATGCTTTTTCATGTCCAGAAAGAGGTTTCATACGTTCTCGTTCTCTCATATAATTCATTAATGCTTGTCTAACTTCATCTCCAAAGTATACAAATGACTCATTTCCACCTTTTCTTACAATGTTAATTTTGTCATGATAAAAATCAACATCATTCAAATCTAACCCTACACATTCAGAAACACGAATACCTGTACCTAATAGTAGGGTAGTAATGGCTAAATCTCTGTTTTTTGTTTTTTTATGATAGATAAGTTGATTTTTTGTTAAATGGTTCCCACTTTCTATCGTGTCTAAAAATTCAGTTACTTCATTTTCATCCATACGAATAATATTTTTTTCGTGGATTTTTGGCATTTTTACTTGAAGCGTTGGATTTTCGTTAATCATTTTATGTGTATGAAAATAATTATACATAGAACGAACAGCTGATAATTTTCTTTTTATACCAACAGCTGAATTTGTCATTTCTTTGCCATCCGATGTGATATAATATTTCAAATACTGCAAATATTCTTCAATGTCGCTTGCTTGTAAGTTGGTTAAAATAGGAAATTCAAATTCATTAATATTTTTTTCACTATAAATTGGATTAGATGTTTTGATATATTCAAAAAAACTTTTTAAATCAATAGCATAAGCAATTCGAGTTCGAGATTCTGTATATGGCTCAATACCACGAAAATATGTTGTTACAAACCGAGGTAATTCTTTTTCTAATTCTCGAAGTTTCTTTATGTTTTGAATATTTTTTTCTTCATATCACTTAACCTGCGAGATCTTGTATCCGACGCCGCGTATGGTTTCGATTATATCAGCCCCGTCGCCAAGCTTGCGGCGCAGGGTGCGGATATGCACGTCTACCGTACGGTTTTCGC
>CALASV010000145.1 GCA_937888895.1 uncultured Clostridia bacterium
GGAAGGACATTTGCCATAGTCAGCACCATCACATCGAAAGGTCTTACAAAAATGTTGTTCGGAACGAAACGGAGTACCAAGTTTAGTACGTTTTTGCACCGAAGTAGTAAAGCAAAATGAAAATTATAGAGAATCGACCATTGCTGTAGAGTATTTAGTACAAGGAAGATAGAAGGTGGAGCATACTACCAAGTAGGTTTTAGAACAAAGAAAAAACATTCTGCTGTTACTTTGCAGTAGCAAATTGACATAAATATGGGGAAGGTATAGGAAAAACTAAGTAGCGACAACAGTTCTTGCTACTTAGTTTTTTTAGTATAATTTTTTTATAAAAATTAAATTTATTTCGCACATACTATAGTATAGCTTTGTTGTACATAGTGAAAGGAGGAAATCATTTTGTGAATTATGAAGAACAATATGACAAAATTTATCGATATTGTTATTTTCGAGTGAAAAATCAAGTAGTAGCAGAAGATATTACACAAGAAACATTTCTTCGTTTTTTAGAGAGTGATACTTATGAAGAAAGGGGTTGTGCATTGCGTTATTTATATACAATCGCAAGAAATTTATGTATCAATGAATCTAAAAAGCCGATAGAATATTCATTGACAGAGGAAGATTTAGTAGACGAGCAAGCAGAAGAAACTTGGATAGAACAATTAGCAGTAGAATTTGCGTTAAAAACATTAACAGAGGAAGAACAAGAGTTGATATTGTTACGGTATGTCAATGAAGTTCCTATTTCAGTCCTATGTAATTTAGAACAATGTTCTCGTTTTGCTTTTTATCGAAAAATGAATAAGATTTTAAAAAAATTAAAAAAAGCTATCGAAGAAGAAACGAAACAGAAAGGAGAAAAATATGAATCGGAAGTTACGAAAACAATTGAAAATAGCATATAAAACACCTCCACCAAAACAAAAGAGAGAATTTTTATGGAACCTAAAAAGGAAAGAACAAAAGGATAATAGTAAACGAAGGTTTATTCCAAAATGGATAGGGGTAACAGCATTTAGTATTTTTCTAATGTTACTGAGTGGAATGGTATTAGTTCCTAGTGTAGTGAAAGCTTCTATAAAATCAAAATATTGTGAACATGATTGGATACATATCAATACAAGAAAAGAGATTTTAACAACGCAACAACATGGATATTTTGAGGAATTAGTAGACCCAGAGAACAGTAAAAATTGTTTGTTTACTACAGCAAAAGTATATTATGAATTTGAGTGTGAACATTGTGGAGAAAAAATTTCATGGATGGATTTTGAACTTGATGAAGACCATTCAGATTGTGGTTGGTAGAAGAAAGGAAGGATAAGTATGAAAAAATTAGTAGGTATGATAATGGTATTTGTAATGATATTGTCTTTTGGAGCATGTAATGAGCAGGAAAAACCAGCTCAAAAATCGTTATATGAGCAAGGCTTAGAAGTAGTTTCCTTGATGGAAGAAGCAATTCATTTAGACAATTATGGAGGAAAATTTACAGATAATCATTTTGAAGAAAAGATAGAAAAACTAAAAGAGGGAGATTTTTCTACACCAAAAAAAGTTTATACCGTAACGGTAGACAAAGACCTACTCATTGCTTTAATAGACTTACATGAGGTAGAAGAAAGTAGTTCAGAGGAATTAAAGAATATGGTAACAAATAAACAGTTTACTTGGTTTATGAAAAAATTTATTGGTCTTTCAGGAGTAGGAAATCTTAATATAACAAGACTATATGAGATAGAGAAAATATTTGTCAATACCGAGATAACAAATAATATCATTTATATTTATACTTATGAAGATGCCACTCCTGTCGCAGTTACTTTTACTATGCAGGAAGATGGAGCAGTGAAAGCATTAGGAAATTTTATTTTGAATAAAGATTTTCGCTCGGATACGGTAGAAGAAGTGAGAGAGTATTTTAGAGATTTTGCTGTTGTTGTAGAAGAATTAGAAAAGTAGAAATAGAAGGAAACTATCAGTAGTAGAAATAAAAGAGAACTGTTGTGTTGACAGTTCTTTTTTTAATGAAAAAATTGAGCAAATTCTTTTCTTTACTGTCGTTTTATGGTACAATAAGACTAAAGGTAGCGAAATTACCTTGAAAGTTTCCAATGAACAAAGAAAGGAGTAATGATGTACAAGACAGTACATCATACAACAATTATTATGGACTTAAAAGTAATGGAACAAATTTTTAATGATACTGCTTATGTAAGAAGAAGTGGTACAGATGGCGAACTTCGCTGTGCAGAGTATATCAAAGGGCAGTGTGAAAAGCTTTTTGGAAAAGAAGCAACCATTGAAGAATTTGAAGTAGATATGGCAACCATTCAGGAGGCTAAATTTATTGTAGATGGAAAAGAAATTCCTTGTACAGGTTATTTTTGTGCAGGAAATGATGAGGAAGTAGAAGCTCCACTTTATTATATGCCACATACAGATAAGTATGCAATGTCTCAGTGTAAAGGTAAAATTGTACTTTTAGATGGTGCAGCAGGCTATTGGTTATATAAAGATTTATTGGATAATGGTGCAGTTGGTTTTGTTACTTATAATGGAAATGTTACTTTCCCAGATGAAGATATTGACCAGAAAGAACTTCGTTTTTATGCAGAACATGAAAAGGTAATTCCAGCTGTATGCATTCATGTAAAACAGGCAATTGAATTAGTAAAGAATAAGGCAAAGACAGCAAAAATTGTGTTAAAACAAGAAGTTACTAAGGGAAAATCTCATAATGTAGTAATGACAATTCCTGGTGAATGTGAGGAATTTATTACATTTACAGCACATTATGATTCTGTTCCTTTGTCTGTAGGTATGTATGATAATATGTCTGGTTGTGTTGGTTTACTTGGTATTGCAGAACAGTTAGTTGGTAAACAGCATCATTATGGGTTACGTTTTATTTGGTGTGGTTCCGAAGAACGTGGTTTACTTGGTTCTAAAGCGTATGCTACAGCTCATGAAGAAGAATTAAAGAATGCTGTTCTTAGCATTAACTTAGATATGATTGGATGTATTATGGGTAAATTTGTTGGTTGTGCAACAGCAGATGAAAAACTTATCCATTATGTAGAATATATGGCATGTATGGAAGGATTTAGCATTAGTACTTCTTGTGATGTATATCCTAGTGATTCTACTCCAATGGCAGATAAGGGTGTACCAGCCATTACATTTGCTCGTTCCGCACCTCCTAGCACAGCAACTATCCATAACCGTTATGACACAATTGCTTCTATGAGTATGGAACAAATGCAGGAAGATATTGACTTTATTTCTAAATTTGCAAAAAATATGGCAGATGCTAAGAAATGTCCAGTACCAAAGGAAATTCCAGAAAAGATGAAAGAAAAACTCGACTATTACTTAAATAGAAAGAGAGAAAAATAAGACAAAGCGTTGTAATGGATTGTGTTACTGTTCACTTATAATGAGTGGACAGTAACTTGCCTGTTACAATTAACCACTTTTCTTATGTCGAATTTTGTGTTAATATAAAAATAAATGAAAAAAATTAAGAGAAAGAAGGTATGCATGATGGGAAATGCAACGTTTATCGGTGGCGTTCATCCTTATGATGGGAAAGAATTGTCAAAAGACAAACCTACCATAGTTTTGAAGCCGACGAGTGAAATGGTATTTCCGATGGCACAGCACATTGGTGCACCAGCAAAGCCAGTAGTAGCAGTGGGGGATGCTGTGTTAGTAGGACAATGCGTTGGGGAAGCGTCAGGGTTTGTATCTGCTAATATTATTAGCTCTGTATCTGGTAAGGTAAAAATGATTGAGCCTAGATTAACAGCTTCTGGGGCAAAAGTATTGTCTGTAGTCATTACAAATGATGGGGAGTATAAAACAGTAGAAGGGTTTGGGGAAAAGAGAGACCCAAAATCACTTTCTGCAAAAGAAATTCTTGATATTGTAAAAAATGCTGGTATTGTAGGTATGGGTGGTGCTGGTTTCCCAGCTCATGTAAAATTAGCTCCTAAAACACCAGAAGATATTGACTTTATTCTTGTAAATGCAGCAGAATGTGAGCCTTATTTAACTTCTGACTATCGTGAAATGTTAGAACAGCCAGAACGATTGATTGGTGGTTTAAGAATAGTGCTTCAATTGTTCCCAAATGCAAAAGGAATTATTTGTATTGAGGATAATAAACCAGCTGCTGTAGCAGTATTAAATGAGTTAATTAAGAATGATAAAAATATTAGCATTAAAGAATTAACAGCAAAGTATCCACAGGGTGCAGAGCGTAATTTAATTTATGCAGCAACAGGAAGAAAATTAAATTCTACAAAACTTCCTTCGGATGTTGGTTGTGTTGTACAAAATGTAGATTCTGTTTGTGCGATTTATCGTGCAGTTGCAGAAAATACTCCTTTAGTTCGTCGTATTGTAACAGTAAGTGGTGATGCAATTAAAGAACCACAAAACTTTAATGTTCCAATTGGTATGTCTCAAGCAGAATTAGTAGAGGCAGCAGGTGGATTTAGCGTAGAGCCAAAGAAAGTAATTTCTGGTGGTCCAATGATGGGTACAGCAATGTATACATTAGATGTGCCAATTCAGAAAACTTCTTCTGCTATTTTAGC
>CALASV010000146.1 GCA_937888895.1 uncultured Clostridia bacterium
GTAGAGCACACGGCTGTTAACCGTGGGGTTGTTGGTTCGAGCCCAACTCGGGGAGTTAAAAAAAGAATATGGCGACTTAGCCAAGCGGTAAGGCTCCGGTCTGCAACACCGTCATCACCAGTTCAAATCTGGTAGTCGCCTGAAGAAAAGGAATCGTAAGTTTTAGAAATAGAACTTACGATTTTTTTGTTTACTAGGAAAGCTCTTATTGAATTGTACTGTGACAGGTGATAATTTTTTATTGATTTGAATGTAGTGAAGTGAATTTAGAATATTCAATTGCCTATTTCTAATTTTTCTTTAAATTAACAGAATATTGACTAAATTACAAATATGTTGTAGAATAATATCGTGTAAAATAGAAAAAATGGTTGCTGCGTATTAGGTTAAAAAACAATAGACAGAAAAATTACTTGATAATATATAAGTAAAATGATTTGTCTAAAAAATATAGGAGGGAAAAAGAATGAATACGAAAGCAGTTTTAGGTCAAGAAGCGATGTTAAATAAACAAATAAGGAAAATTATTACAATTATAGGAGTTGGAATTGTTTTACTTATTTGTTCTTATGTTGCTATTTTTTTAGCTTCTAGTGCTTATAATAAGCAAATTGATGTAATTTTAGCATTGAATCAATATCGTTTAGGTTCTAAAGCTTTAACTTATGCAGTACAATCTTATGCTGTTTCTGGTGATGAACAGTATTACAATGACTATATGAATGAATTAAATGTAACTAAAAATAGAGATAAAGCATTAGAAGTATTAGAGCAAAATGGTCTAACAGAGGAAGAATGGGCAATGTTAGATAAAATAGCTTCATTATCGAATGGCTTAGTTCCATTAGAAGAAAATGCAATGGCAAATGTAAAAGATGGAAATATTGAAGCAGCTCAAGAGTATGTATTTGGTAAAGAATATGAAGAAACAGTTCGTCAAATTAATGACTTTACAGATAGTACAATTGAAGCGATTCAAGATAGATTATCAGAAGAACAATCATTGATGAGTACTTTACAATGGGTCGCACAGATTTTATTTGTGTTTATTGTTGGATTAGTAGTACTTCAAATATTTATTATTATTAAATTTTCTAAGAAAGAGTTATTAGGACCAATTAAAAAAGTATCAGAGCAGATGGTTCTTTTATCAAAAGGTAATTTCCAAGAAGAATTAGATATGAAAGAAGATAATAGTGAAGTTGGTACGATGGTAACAGCTATCAATACAATGAAAAAGAATACTCATGATATTATTCAAGAAATTTCTGCTATTTTGGGGGAAATGGGAAATGGAGACTATCGTATTGAAGTAAAGAAAGAATATGCTGGAGAATATGTAGAAATTAAGAAATCTTTTACTAATATTAGAAATCAAATGCATGATACATTGCAAACATTGAAAGAAATTTCGGGTCAGATTGGTTTGGGTTCAGAACAATTAGCAAATGCAGCACAAGATGTTGCAGAAGGTTGTACTTCTCAAGCGACACAGGTTTCTGAAATTGTAACAATGATGAAAGAATTATCTGTTGTAATGGACAATAATACAAAAGAAGCACTTAATTCTGTAGAATTATCAACGGAGGCAAGTAGAACTTTATTAGTGGGAAATCAAAAAATGGATGATTTAATTTTAGCGATTGAAGAAATTAATAAGTGTTCTGAACAGATTAGAACGATTATTGGTGCTATTGAAGATATTGCTTCTCAGACTAATTTACTTTCTTTGAATGCGTCAATTGAAGCAGCTAGAGCTGGTGAGGCAGGACGTGGGTTTGCAGTTGTAGCAGACCAAATTCGTACACTGGCAGAAGAATCGGCACAAGCCGCAGGTAATACTAGAAAGTTAATTGAAACAACAGTAGCTGCTGTAGAAAAAGGTATTGATATTGCTGGTGCAACAGCAGAAGATATGAAGAAGGTTATGGAAAGTACCAATGCATCTACAGAAAAAATGAATATGATTTCTGATTTGTTAGAGGAAGAAGTAGTACATATTCAACAAATTAATGAGACAGTAAGTGCAATTTCTGAAGTTGTGAATAGTAATTCTGCTGCATCACAAGAAACAGCAGCTGTCAGTGAAGAACAGATGAACCAAGTAGAGATGATGATGGAACAAGTATCACAGTTTAAAATATAGTAACAGTTCAGCCATACAGCTCGATTTGACTGCTACGCAGTCGTTTTCGTTGCTAACGCAACTAAAAATCCTCCATTCAGTGATTCATCATACACTTAAAATGGAGGATTTTTGATTCAACTTAAACTTTTTTATAGTGCATTATCAAACTTTAAAATAATTAATTAACTGTGCCATTGTTTCTACTTGAGCTTTTTGTTCTTCACTAACGGCTGCTGTTTCTTCGGAAGTTGCAGAATTACTATCTACTACTTCTGTTACAGTTGAGATTGTCTCATTGACAGAACGAATATTTTGTACTTCGCCATCTAACATCTCTGCAATTTGATTCATCATATCCGTAGTTGCTACGGTACAAGACATAACCTCGTCCATATTCGCTACCGTTTCTTCTGCTAATGTAATACCTTTTTCTACTGCCAATAATGTTGTTTCAATGAGTTTTGTTGTTCTACCAGAAGCTGCTGCTGATTCTTCTGCTAAGTTCTTTACTTGGTCTGCTACTACTGCAAAACCACGTCCTGCTTCACCAGCTCTAGCTGCTTCAATCGCTGCATTTAATGACAATAAATTTGTTTGAGAAGCAATATCTTCAATCGTATTGATAATTGTACCAATCTGTTCAGAACAACGACTAATTTCTTGAATTGCTTCTTTTAATTCTTCCATCTTTGCATTGCTTTGGTCAACTGCTTTACTAGCTTTTGCTGCAAGATTAATAGATTCTCTTGCTTCCATAGCATTTCTATCCATATCATTAGACATATCTTTCATTACACTTAATAGGTCTGCCATCTGTGTTGCTTGTGTTGTACTACCAGTTGCTAAATCCTGTGCCGCACAAGCAAGCTGTTCTGAACCAATATTAATTTGTTCAGCAGAAGCTTTCAATGTAGCTAATACTTCTTTCATCTTTTCTGTAATGACAAGCATAGACTCTTTAATTCGAGCAAATTCACCAACATAATTTTTACGAATTTCTACACGATAATCTCCACCTGCCATTTGCTCTAAAGTTTCAGAAATTTCACTAATCATATCATTCATATTTTTCTTCATGAAATCAATGGCAGTTACCATGGTTCCTACTTCTGTTTCATTTTCTTCTAAATCCAATTCTTTAGAAAAATCACCTTGTGCTAAATAAGACATCTGTTCGGAAACTTTTTTAATTGGGTCTAATAATTCTTTACTAGCAAATTTAGACATCTTAAGTGACATAACAGCTACTGCTATAATAGCTACTATAAACATTCCAATACAAGAATATTGAAGAAGTATATACTTATCACAAGTTTCTGCCATTCTAGTCTGAATCGTATTAATGACTTGATTTGTCAACTCATTAATCTGCCTTGTTGTTGTCATATATGCTTCACCATATACAGCTTCTTGTGCAGCAAGAAATTTCTTTTTATTCATACTATCTATTGCTTCTTCTTCTAAAGGAACAAGACCATTCGATAAACTAGCAATTTCATCTAATACTCGTTTTTCTGCTTTTGTCAAACCTTCTCTTTCTAAAATTTCTAATGCTTTTTCTCTATTTTTATCTACATTTAACTCATTCATATAATTATCATAGTACAGACTATCTTTTTTAATTGCATAATGCTGTACACTTTCTGTCAGTGTTTTAGAAGCTAAACGATATTGATTTAATGCCATTGTAACTGTAAGCGAAGAAGATTGTGCTTTTGAAAGCATTAAACTAGATACAACAGCTAATACTAATAAAACAGCACCTATCCCTAATGTAATAACCATTGTACTTGACAGCTTTTTCATTTGAGCCGCTTGTCCATTTTTGTACTTAACCCCTTTGTCTTCCATAGCAAATACCTCCATTGTTTTTAAGATTTTTCTTCCTAGTAAATCTTTTCTTCTTTCTTTAATAAAAAACTTATCATATACATTTTACACTAATTATTCTGACTTTTCAATGATTCTTTTGACTTTTTTACTATAAATTTAATTTTAATTCTATATTCTTTCGTTATTTTGTAAAAAATCAGTATTATTTCAAAAAATTAATTGTGATAAATTTACAATATTAACACATATTCTAACTTAGTTTTGTTCTTTATTGATGCCTACATTTGATACTAACTTTTCCACAGTACTAATTTTGCATATAAATCTGTTGTTGTTCTATCAAAGGATAAGAAATTATTATACTACCTTCTAAATTTTCGTTCCACATATTTACTGCTGTAATCTGCCGATTATTGTATGTTACATAATAATAAATTCCTCTATCTGTATTACAACAAGAAGAATATATAGAAATTTCATAAGCATCTTCTCCTAACTTCACGCAACCTCTTTGCTGTTCTACAGCGCCTAGTATATGAAAAAACTGTCAAAACAGAACCGTCCCCTTTTGACAGTAATAGGAGTTTATTATGATTGAATTATTATCACCGGTTGGTGATTTTGAATGTTTAAAAGCTGCTGTTCA
>CALASV010000147.1 GCA_937888895.1 uncultured Clostridia bacterium
ATTAGTATTTGAGCAAATGTGTCGGGAGTATTTGATTTATTATGCAGATGATTTACCAATTCTTCTTTCTGAAGTAGGTCAATGGTGGGGAACAGATGCAAAAGAAAGAAAAGAAGTACAAATTGATATTGTCGGGACAGCAGTAGAAGGAAAAGAATATATTATATGTTCGTGTAAATATAAATCAGAAAAAATAGGAGTAGATGAATTAGAATTATTAAAACATTATGCAAGTGTGTTTGGGAAAGGAGAAAAATATTATTATTATATTTTTTCGAAAGGTGGTTTTACAGATAGTTTAAAGAAGTTAGCAAAAGAGGAAAATGTAAAGTTGTTGACATTAGAAGATATATATTTGATGAAATTCTAGTATTTGACAATCATTATAAAGGTAGTTATAATAAAAATGTTCATAAGTGAGTAGGTTTGGAGAACAAAAAACTTTTAGAAAATGAAGGAAAGCAAAAAATTAACAAAAGTAGGAGGAGCATTATGTTAAGAGAACAAAAAGTAAGAAAAAGATTTTTCTTTGTTATAATGATGGTTATTATGATTACATCATTTACTTTTTTTGTACCTATTTTAGCAATAGCAAATACGGTACAAGAACAATCGCAAGGGGAAATATTATATGTATCAAAAGGGAGTTATGCACAAGGAGATGAAACAATTGATTCAGAAGAAATTGTTACAGTAGTGACAAAAGAGCAGAAGAAGGGAATAATTATCATTCCTCAGCCAACAAAAAGTTTAATAATAATTCCAACCAAAACGCCTACTTCGATTCCAACACAAACACCAACGCCAACAGCGACACCGACGCCAACACCAACTTCAAAACCAACAGCAACACCAATGCCAACAGTAAAAGGTGTGAAGGAATTAAATAAGACAATGTATGTAGTGTCTACAGTAAATGTTAGAAGTGGTCATTCTACAAAGTATGATAAAATAGGAAGTCTTGCTACAGGAGAGCCTGTCAAAGTAATCGGGCAATCAGAGCAAACAGGTTGGTATCGTATTATTTATAATGGAAAAGAAGGTTATGTGAGTAATAATTATTTACAAGATAATCCACTTTCTGGTAGTATTCCATTTATTTTAAATAATGCCACTTTAAATCCAAAAAAAAGTGCGTATGAACCTTTAAATGAAGTAATAGACCAAACATTTAGTGAAATATTAAATGATGATATGACGACTTATGAAAAAGTAAAGACTTGTTATGATTATTTAATTGAGAATTGTATTTATGGTGTAAATATAATGAATGATTATTTTCATAGTTGGGATTATTTTTGGAGTGGTGATTTCTTTTTGTATTCTATGGAGGATTTAAAAGCTTATGGTATGCTTACAGGATTCGTAGGGGGTTGTTCTGATTATTCTCCTGCTTTTGCAACAATGATGCAAGCAATTGGTTTAGATTGTTATACAGTAGATGGGGAGACGAGTGCGGCAGCAGGTGGTTATTTATATCATGTATGGTGCGAAATGCTAATTGATGATGTAATTTATGTATTTGACCCACAAGTAGAGGATAATATTGCAAAAGGTGGAACTATAAATTATTATCGTTTTGGTAAGACATACGAACAAGTGCCAGAGAAATATATAAAGTATACGTATGAGCCAGTAGAACCAGAGCCATTCGAACCTGGACAACCAAATATAGATGAATCAGAAGGAGCGATAAAAGAGATACTAGAAGGCAAAGAGGGAGACTTTGAATATAGGATAAAAGATGGAAAAGCTAAAATTGTAAAATTTACTGGGTATGATGTATCAAAAGTGGTAATACCAGAGGAAATAGAAGGATATCCTGTAACAAGTATTGGAGTAAATGCATTTGAAGGTTTTTCTAATTTGAAGAAGATTGACTTGCCACAAACTTTAGTTAGTATTGAGGACGAAGCTTTTGCTTATTGTGAAAATTTAACTAATATTTATATACCAAAAAATGTAAGTAGTATTGGTGATAATGTTTTTGAAGGCTGTGATAATATAGTAATTATGACTGTAAAAAATTGTTATGCAGAAACTTATGCAAAAGAAAATAACATTAAGAAGAAATTTATAATAAAGTAAAAAATAATTTATCAAATATTTTGAAATAAGGCTTTTGGAGATTTTGTTCAAAAGCCTTATTCTATTATGAGTAAAGACAGTAGTGGATTATAAATATCTGACTCACCATTGAAAAAATATATTTAATAAAAAAATTACTTTTCTTCTGTTTTATCATTTTGTATAATTAATAGTGAAAAAAGAAAAAGGAGAAAAAAGATATGGAACATACAATTAAAAATCAAACATTTGATGAGGAACGTGCGTTATACAATATTAAAAACACAGAAGTAGTAGATTGTACATTTGCTGGTCCTGCTGATGGGGAGTCTGCATTAAAGGAAACTAGAAATGTATTAGTGAAAAACTGTAATTTTTCTTTACGTTATCCGTTATGGCATACAAGAGGTTTTGAATTAGACAATGTAAGTATGGATGAGTTAACGAGAGCTGCAATTTGGTATGCGTATGATGGTGTAATTAAGAATACAAAGATGGATGGTATCAAATGTATTAGAGAGTGTGAAAATATCCAGATTGAGGATAGTAGTGCGATTTCTCCAGAGTTTGGTTGGAGAACAAAAAATCTTACGATTCGTCGCTCGGAAATGGATTCGGTATATTTCTTATTTGAGTGTAAAGATGTAGAAATTGAGGAATTGAAGATGAAAGGGAAATATTCCTTCCAGTATGTAGAAAATATGACAATCACTAATTCATATCTTGATACAAAAGATGCTTTTTGGCATGCTGAAAATGTAACAGTAGTTAATAGTACGATTACTGGCGCGTATCTTGCTTGGTATGGTAAAAACATTAAATTAGTTAATTGTAAAATTGTTGGTACTCAGCCTATTTGTTATACTGATAATATTATTTTAGAAAACTGTACCATGGTAGATACGGATTTCGCTTTTGAATATTCAACAGTGAAGGCTGATATCGTAGGTGAAATCCTAAGTATTAAGAATCCATATAAAGGGTATATTAAAGCAGATACAATTAAAGAAGTAATTATTGATGAAAATTCTAAAGAAGATTCAGATGTTCAAATAATCGTTAAAGAACAAGTAGCTTAAGTTCCATTATATATGGAACTTTTTTTGTTGTATAGACAAAATAAAAAAAGTATGGTATAATAGGGGAGTAAAATAACGATTTTCCCTTTTTATATAAAAAAGGGAAAGCGGAATGGAGAACAAATGCTATGGCGGAAAGAGTAGAAGCCGAATACGGCGCCGAGCAAATACAAGTACTCGACGGTCTGGAACATATCCGTAAACGTCCGGGTATGTACATTTCTTCCACCGACAAGAAGGGGTTGCATCACCTTGTACACGAGGTTGTCGACAACTCCATCGACGAAGCGTTGGCAGGGTATTGTACGCACATTGAAGTCACGCTCAACCCCGACGGCAGCTGTACGGTCGAAGACAACGGCAGAGGTATTCCCACGGG
>CALASV010000148.1 GCA_937888895.1 uncultured Clostridia bacterium
TATAATATGGAGTTTCTCTAACATCAGATAGAGCCATAAAATAATAATATTCACAAATATGGAAAAGAGAGCGATGAAGTAAAGTATATTGTAATCGTAACTGGTAGCACAAGAATGATAATGAGAGGAGGTGAGATTACTGTGGATAAGAATAATGATAAACTTGTTTATTTGAAAAACAATGAAGCAGTCTGTAATTCGTTACAAGTAGCAGAAAAATTTGAGAAAAGACATAACAACATAATTCGTGACATAAATAACCTGCTCAAAAATGAGCTGGTTAAAGAAATGTTTATGAAATCAAATTATAAAGATGCAAAAGGCGAAAGCAGATTAATGTATTTTATGAATCGTGATGGGTTTTCGCTCTTGGTAATGGGTTTTACAGGTAAACAGGCTTTGGAATGGAAATTGCAATATATTAAAGCATTTAATCAAATGGAGACTTTCCTTCGTGAAAAGTGTTCTGTTGAATGGCAAGAAACTCGTAGCAATGGAAAATCGACTAGAAAAGTAGAAACATACATAATTAAAGAATTTGTAGAGTATGCGAAATTGAATGGTAGTTATCATCCAGAAATGTATTATAAGCATTATTCGGACCTTGCAAATAGAGCAGTTGGAATTACAGATAGAGAAAATGCAACAATCCAACAATTAAATCAATTGAGTATGATTGAGAATATTATTTTTCATCAGATTAGACTAGGCATGGAGCAACAGCAGAACTATAAGGAGATTTATCAAAATTGCAGAGTTCAGATTGAGACATTTAAGAATATTGCTTATTTAGGTGTTTTTGCTAGATAAGGGAAAAGAGGGAAGGAGGTGAGTGTGATGAGCGAGAACAATCAAAAAAATATCCAAAAGACTATTGTAGTAGAAAAGAATGGAGCAACATTTTCTTTGGAAGTACACATGACTAATTTTTCTTCAGAAGCTGAGAATAGGATTTTAGAATACTTAAATCAGTTGGATAAATTGATTTAAGAGAATATTTAATTGACCAGACTATGAAGATGAGTAACGGTTTAGAGTACATAGTACACTAGAACAACAATAGCAGATAAAGAAAGGAGAAGCATGAAACAACCAAAGAAGCCAACATTGGCACAAAAGAAAGTAATAACAGAAGCAGGATTGAATTGGAAGACTTGGAATGTAGCAAGTGAGGATAACATTTCTCTTTTGTTGATTAGCAAGAAATCTGGAAGAAAAAAGCTGATATTAAAGTAAGGAGAAAATAGTGGCATATTATAAAATTTCTTCTTCTTGCTTGGCTAACTTAGACCATGGAGAACATTGTAATTGTGAACGAGAGGAAGAAAAGATAAGTTTTTTTATCAAAAGGGTAGCATATCAGAGCAAACAAAACATTTGTTTTGTAACGTGGATGCAGAAGCAGAGATTTATAAGAAAAATAGGACAATGGAAAAAGAGAGTACCAGATTCAAAGAATCAAAGTACCCTCACCACACGTTTTCATTGTACTAAGTTTTGTTTTATAAATCAAGAGGTATTTTACAAATTTTTAGACAAAGTGAAAGAGGTAGATTACTGTTCACATAGCTCTTAGCATTTACTGCTAAGAGCGTAAGAAAATGTGGCATAATAAAGCAAAAATCCATTTGCGAAGCAAATTTTAGATGGATTTTTGCTGGTTACTGGAACGGAGTGAACAGTAACAGAGGTAGAACAATGAAAGAAAAAATAGCATATAGAATAATAGAGTTACTTGGAGTAGGAAGTATTATGGCAGGTTTCATTTTTTATATGTGTGAAGCAGAGAGTTTTGAAAAACAATTAATCGTTGGTGTCGTTGGATTAGGATTTATATTGATTGGAGCATTGGTAGAACTATTGCTTCATAATGGTACAGAAGATATGTTACAGTCATAAATAAAAATAGAAAAGCAATAGAGCATAAGAAAACATAGAAAACGAGGAAATAATAATGAGAGCAGGTCGTATTTTGCCAGTAGAGGCAGCAGTGATTTTAAATGTATCACCTCAATTTGTCCGAATTGCGATGCAACAAGGAAAACTTCCTATTGGAACAGCAACGAGAATGTCTAGTCGTTGGTCGTATCATATTTCGGAAAAATTGTTAGAAGATTATTCTGGGAAAGATGTGAAAGAGGAAATTAAGAAAATAAGAAGTGGTACAAATACATAGAAGTTAGATAACAGAGTGTGACAGAAAAGAAAACTAGATGGTTGTTATATAGTTATGATAACCATCTAGTAATGTAGATGAGAATAGGCATAACAATGGAGGAGCAGACATGAGAGAAGATAAGCGTTTAAATGAGATTATTCGTATAAAAAAGCATACCAATAATTTTGTCATAATGGATAAAACTTTTCTTGCAGATGAGAGATTATCTTTTAAGGCAAAGGGCATACTTGCCTATTTATTGAGTAAGCCAGATGATTGGAAGGTAATTGTTGGTGACCTTGTAAAACAATCGAAAGATGGTAAGACTGCTGTATATGCAGGATTAAAAGAATTAAGAGAATATGGTTATTATACTAAAGTTCCAGTAAGAAACGAAGATGGTACACGTATTGTTCGTTGGGAAAGTGTTGTGTATGAAGTTCCTTGTGATGTTAAGGAACAAGAAACAGAAGATACAGAAGAAACTTCTTGTGATGATTTGGCAGCAGAAAGTATGAAATCCAATGTACAACAGGAAACTGTGACACAAGAGAACGAAAAGACAAAAAGTAATACAACATCGGACCAGGAGAGAACGAAGAAAGTAAGTCGATTTATAGGAAAAACAAAGAAAGCAAAAACAATAAGTAATTCTGTACAGAAAGTTCAGCAAAATGAGGAAACAAGTGCCCCTTCTCTACTTCCTAGTTTTCAAGAAGTAGAGAATCAAGATATAGGAAATCAATTTATAGAAAACTGGGAGCGTAATAAGAATTATACTAATAATATTAATAATACTAACAATGATTCTAACCTAGTCAAGTCTAGTCAGACAAAGACGGACGGACAGTCAGTGTTTGAGCAAACTTTATCTGTGATACATGATAATATTGCGTATGAAGACTTAAAAGAGGCTTGTTCTGAAAAAGATATGAAGCTGGTAGATGACTTTGTAACTATTATGGCGGATGCTTTGCTTTCTAAGAGTGATACTGTTCGTGTTGGCAAAGAAGAAAAGCCAAGAGAGTTAGTGAAAAGCAGTTTGATGAAATTAGATTTCTTTGATATACAGGATGTACTTTGCCGTTTTAAGTCTTATGGTGAAAAAATTATAAAAAAACAAGCATTTATTCTTTCGATGTTGTATCGACAACCAATAGAGAAAAATATTTGGCTTACAAATCAGTTGTATGTAGATTTTGGCTATATGTAGTATTTGTGATGCCAATGTTTAGGGAGGAGTAGCAATGGATATTAGTGTTAATGATTGGATTCCAGTAAATCCTGATGATGAGGATAGTTTTCCAAAAGATGATGCTTATGTTTTAGTGTCATTTGACAATGCCAGTTTTGTAGATATTGCAAGATATGAACAGGATGAAGAAGGTGGTGCTTTTTATCCTGGCAATGCAAATAACAGTTATGTATCTATTGGTATGCTGGTAAATGCATGGAGACCACTTC
>CALASV010000149.1 GCA_937888895.1 uncultured Clostridia bacterium
TCCATGGCACTGATACTTGTATATTCAATCTCATCTGAAGTCAAATCAACCATGTCATAATATGGTTTCATTAGTTCAGAATATTCTTCCGACGTACAATCCCCAATTATACTCGTATAATATGTAGGAATTTTACCTTCTTCTGTATCCTCAAATGACTTACCAAATTCAATAAATATTTCTAACTCATAATCATCATTTAACTTATAAATAGTAGTCGAATTCTCATAAGAACCCCACGGAGCATAATCAGACATTAATCCTTGTCGCTCATAATAGGATACCGTATTATTATTACTAAATTCAAAATTTTTTATCATTTGATATCTATCGTCACTATGCATATAAATATATAAATTCGTTACCTCATCATTATCTGCCCATAACTTTTTCACAACATATTCCGGTGTATCATCATCATTCAGATATATCTTGGCATATTCCAATTGGTCAAAACTTTCACCATCCACCAACTTCAAAGTCAAATCATCCTCATCTTCTTGATTAAACTCAATATGCAGATATTCTTCTATGTTATTCAGTGTAAGTTCTGCACCCACGATACGTTGTAAATCCATTGAGCTGTATATTTCTTCCAGTTCGTTGTATTTCTGTTCAGAAATCATTTCAACACTATTTGGCTCACAATTGTAATCTGAATCATATGAAATTCTATAGCGTTCTTCTTCTGATACACCACTCTCTGCATTACTTTCATCCCAATATACCATCTTCACATCAAATTTATTTCCTTTTAATGTACCTACATAAGTCGGGTCTGCTGTATCATCATTTGCATAAGCAACAACCTCATTGGTATCTGTTTTTATCCCAGTAACAAAACACTGAAATCCCTCTTGGGTATACATATATATATCATCATTTCTTATGAGATATAGTTCTGGAATATTGTCTTTATTTACATCCAATAATTCAAAATAGCATGTTCCGGAATTATCAATTCCATCTGTTTCTGTCAGTACTTCCAACAGCACCTTTGTATATTCTTTCTGCCATTCTTGAAGCGTATCTTTAAACCATGCCTTATTCTCTGTTCTGAGAACTTCGATTCCTTCTACTTCCGTAATCTTTGTAGCTGGTTTTCTTGATACCATTATTTTATTTACTGTCATGCCAGCAAGTGGACTTTGCTCATTTCGTTCTGCTTCTGCACGGATATAAAATACTTTATCATCCACACCATCTCCGAGTTTAAACTGTACTTTTGCAACAATGTTATATGTGTTCTCTGCGGTCTGCAAAATAACTACCTTGTCTACTTGTGACACACCATCATAAACATACTGTATTCCATATGTACCATCTCCATAACTCTGAAAACCATAGGAAGACATAAAGGCATCCACTTCCATCTCACCACTTAGCCCCTTTTTCCAAATGTACTGCATGGCTGCTTCAAACTGCTCTGCCGAAACTCTGTACCCTAAAAAATCAGGTGATTCTATTAACAGCCCCGCATCTTCAAATGCATTTAATGAACGAAATTCATTAATATGCATCATAAAGTAATACGCCAGTTCTTTCTGATAATCAGTAACCTCACTACTGTCTGCCTCGAAATCTTCCATATTTTCTGCAAATGCCAGACCACTCAATCCCATTAGAAAGGACTGTACTGTGTGCATTTCTTCTTCCGTAAATTCTCCTGTCACATCTACTGGAAACTTTGGAGCTTCTGTTTCTATTTCTGTACTTTTTGCTATTTCTGTGTTTTCTGCTGTTGAATCCACTGTATCATCTTTCTTTTGACAGCCTATTAAACTGCTACAAATGACTGTAAGGATTAACAGCTTTGCAATTATTTTCCTCATAAACTTCCCTTTCTTTAAATTTTACTTGTTTTCTACGATAATATCACCTTCTAGCAAGCTTTTCAATGCTTTTAGCATTTTTATTTTGTCCTATGGTCATATTATAAGAGTTAATATATGTTAACAGGAGGTATACATCATGGTAAATGGTTTAGGTGAACGCTTACAGGAACAAAGACTAAATATGAAACTCTCACAGAAAGAAGCTGCTAAAGCGATTGGTGTTTCTCCGTCCATCATCTCAAACTATGAAAGTTCGGAAAGAACTCCAAGTGCCGAGAAGCTTATGGCACTTGCCCGTCTTTACCGTTGCTCTGCTGACTATCTTCTTGGCATAAGCAGTTCCAGCCGAACCACCATTGATGTA
This sequence comes from uncultured Clostridia bacterium, assembly GCA_937888895.1. Classification (GTDB taxonomy): domain Bacteria; phylum Bacillota; class Clostridia; order Lachnospirales; family Lachnospiraceae; genus SIG299. The sequence goes on from CALASV010000149.1 coordinate 2,200, forward strand.
TCCATGCTTAATGAACAGCAGTTATTGTTATTGCAGAACTTTTTGGATGCACTAAACAACTAAAATTAATTTCCCTTTTATAAAGAAAACAGAACCATAATGCTATTTTCTTTGTTTTTACTGCTTAGACATCTTTGGATTTTTTCATATAACTGTCAATCATGTTTTTTGTATCATTGATACAGATGTCAATGCATTCCAATATGTCAACTGCCTGCTGTATGTTCTCGCATTTCATCCCTAATTGTAATGACAGTATTGTACTATGTATCGTATCCAGCCTTGATACTAATTTTTCCATAAATTCCCTGTCCTTATTGTAATGTTCCATATGCTACCTCTTTTCTTTCTATGTTCATTCTTATCATTGACTATGTTTCACCCACCCTCTTACCATGCAAAAATCCATTTGATATATGTCGACAGTCACTTCCATTATTGTAACTTTTGTAACTCTGCATATTCTATTCACTCCTATTAGGTTGTAACTTTTGTAACCTCAAATATAATCGAATTTATAAATCCACTATCTTCAAAGTATCCTATTTTCATCTATCTGCATATATAGCGTTTGTGTGAAAAGATATTATAATATCCAAAGAATGTGTGTGTTTCCGTTGGCTTATTTTATTAACCAGTTCCGATTTTTCTTAAATGCAGAGGGGACAGCCTTTACTGTCCCCCTCTGCCATACTAAGCCTGTTTTTTTACTTCTTTATTACCATTGTTTTCGATATGCTGTTTCTTTTGTTCCACAGTTCCGTTTTTCTCTGCACATGGTTGTATTTCTTTTGATTTTGTCATGGATGCAACAACAACTTTTCCATCCTCAACTTTAGCTCCACCACTAATAAGTCCCATGGTAAACATCATTTTCAACTTTTCCTCACTTACCTGTGTTCGCTCATATTTTGATGAAATTAAATCATATACCATACCATCTTTCTCCTTATAACTGCCAATTACAATATAGAATAGATTTACCATCAAATCACATTCTGTAATTGGAGTATAATTATTGATATGGGTTTTGTTCATCATGTTAGTTGTAAAAAATTCCTTGTCAAAAACCAGCGTATCTTCATCATCCGAAATAGTAAGTCCATATACTTCATCTTTTCCAGCACGAATTATATCTTTCAACTGTTTGCTTGTAAACTCCATAAGTTCACCTTTTGGTAATGACCACGTTTCAACTCCCACTTCTCTGCTCCCTAATCCTAGCTTGTTAATTACCACAAATTTTCTCTTGCACATACGTTTTTTCTCCTTGTTAATATATTTTCTTTATTATGAGATATTTTCTATCTCCCTTTCACACTTATATACTAACGCTGACCAATAATGAAATCTATTGACGTAATGCAAGGGGATACTCACAGTTTTTTAGTGAGGTTGTCGCATAAATTTTGAATTAAAAAACCATGTATTTCTACACAGCATTCTTACAAATCTTCCATAATATATTAATTACATGCACTTTTCAATGCCCTCACCTTATTGTAAAAAGTACCCCTGCTTATCCCAAGGAGTTCACTTGCTTTTACAACAGTTATCTCTCCATTTTTCCATAACTGGTAAATTTCATGGAAATTGTCGATTTCTTTGGGCTTGCGACCTTTGTATTTGCCAGCTTTTTTTGCAATCGCAATCCCCTCACGCTGTCGCTCAAGCATATTCATTCTTTCAAACTCATTAATTGCCGCAATCAGCGTAAGCATGAGTTTTCCAGTCGGTGTATCCGTATCAAAATTTTCCTTTATGCTTACCAGCCTAACTTTTTTGTTTGACAACATTTCTACCAAGTTGAGTAAGTCCGATACACTACGGCTTAATCTTGAAAAATCTGTCACATAAACTTCATCTCCCTCCCTTACAAAGTCCAGCATGAATTTCAGCTGTTCTCTCTCCATATTTCTACCACTTATTTTTTCTTGATATAATTTCTCAATATCATACTTTTTCAGTGACTCCAGCTGTCTGTCCAAGTTCTGCTCGACTGTGCTTACACGCACATATCCTACCCTCATATGTACTTCCTCCAAATCATAAATATTTGATTTCTAATCTCTGTCAAAAAAGGGCATACCCTAACAGGGCAATTCCACACTCCGATAAATCTGTCGATTTTAAACAGAATGGAAATATTTTCAGCATATTTTTCAACATGTTAAATTGAAATCACCTATCTATCATTTTTAGGCACATTTTTAAGTTTACTCGGATTCCTGTATGTAAAAATATCCCTATAATGCATAAGGCAAAATAAAAAACAGGAAATTTTTTGCACATGCACTTCTAAAAAATTTCCTGTTTCTTTTATATGTCATATATACTACTTTTCAACTTTTATAAACTTCTCATTACAATCCATGCACATAATATTCAAGTCCTTTGTCGCCCTTAAACTGTTACCACAGCATGGACACTGGTATTTCCTTGTACTGCACTTTGGTTTCTTTACCTCAATACCAGTACCACCCACACCATTTATGCCATCATTTCCACCTTTGCCAAGTATACCCGTGAGTGCACTTACAAAATATCCGTCACGGTTCATGTCCACAGGCTTTTCAATATTGTTATCTCTCAATACACTTGCAAATGCCTCGGTCGGCTCTGTCACACTCCAGCCTATGTATTTTGCCTGTGAAATTTTAAGTCCCCTTTTTTCTGCCTCGGTCTTAAAATTTTTGTTATGGTATCTTCCATACTGGCTTGTGTCCTGTATCCCATTAATATAACAATAATAATGCACCATTTCATGCAACAGGGTTGCCATTACATTTTCAATGGGTCTGTCCAGATGCTCTGCACTTATGTTTATCTCATTGTAATTTTCTTCCTCAACACGCCACTCACGTGTCAAAGTGAAGTGTCCATTCGTTTTTGGACTCGACATAATCGTAATTACAATGGGTGGAAGTTCTCCATTAAAATACACATTGTTCAATACTTCAAAACCATATTCCAGCATTTCTTGATAATTCTTTAGCATAACGTCATTCTCCTTTGTCTCTAAAACCAGTTGTGGTGCTGTCCCATAAATTTCTTTACGGAACAGCACCACCATCTTTTATCTGATATATTCATTATACCGAAACATAAACTGAATTACTGCCGACGAATTAGCTGGATTTTTCAAACTGATTTTAGTGAGATTGCTGGAAAACTGCAATTCCATTCTTTTTTAATAAACCAGTTCCATTTCATTCCTTTTGAAACAATATGCATGGTCACACAATACTTCATGCTCTGCAAGTTCTGTCCTGTTAATTTCCTCCACCATATCATCCATTTCACCCATGGTATACATTTCTTTTACAAACTTCTCTGGAATGATGATGACCTCATGGATACTGCTTGGAATGACCACCAAATCATCTTCCAAGAAATCTGCAATACGTTTTAAGAGCTAGGGATATACCATGCATACCGCACCATTTATTTTTATTCTGTTTGTCAGTACATACATATTCAGACCAGCAAACTCCCACCACACATTTCTTTCTGCATCGCAATTTGAGTGGTACCGCGGGCAGTATAATAAATAGGTTATACGCTCGTCTCAAAGAAAACAATTCTTTGGGCTATCAGTTCTTTCTGCATTTTCCAGAATGGTTCTCAAATCTTCAAAACGATATGGCAGAATGTTTTGGCTGTTTTCCATCGCAAACCCATACAATTCTTCTTCTGTAATCCCCCACAAATTCAAATGTTGGTTATGTACCAGTATCGTTGCATATTCATCCACAAAGTCACTTACCACAACATTGTAAATAATGGACAAATCATGGAAAGGTCTGTTCGGAATGTCTCTTAGCAGTTCTATGTTCTTTTCCGTATTGACCAGACGCATCACTATTTTTTTCTTAGCATTCTCAAAATTCCTAAGCTGTGAAATATCAAAATTCTTTACTGGCTTATTATTCTTGTATATTTTGATAATATCATCCACAATATCTTCCATGAGTACACCATTCCTGTATCTGTTATAGTATGGATTCAAATAAATACTTGGTGAAATATTGACCTCTGGGTCAAGAATGATTAACCCTTGGTATACAACACCATTGTTTTTTACAACAGGATAAACCACTAAATTTCTTTCATATCCAATACGTGCCGACACCCTTCTTTTTGTTTCCTCAATAAATATTTCAAATTCCATTAAGTTGCTCATTGCTACACTCCTTTTCATATTTTTAGGGATTGTAACGCCGATTCAAATAAAATGTCAGTAGGGATAACAGACAGAATAATCGTCAAATTTTTAGGGTATATGCCGGTTACTTCCACACTCTCAATATAATACAAAAAACCAGCTACCTATAATTGAGCAACTGGTTTACAGATACCATTCAGATTTTTCCTTTCCTAAATTCTACATAAATAATTATTTTGATTACCTTTTTGATTACCTTTGATTTCTCCAACAAAAAAAGCCCTGAAAATCAGGGCTTTTCAATGCGGAAGATGGGACTTGAACCCACACG
>CALASV010000150.1 GCA_937888895.1 uncultured Clostridia bacterium
ACCAATCAGCATAAAAATCTACCAATACTGGTTGTTTTGAATTTAAAACTTCTTTTTCAAAAACATATTGCAATTCTTCCACCTTTTTCTCTACATTATCATGTGTCAATAAATAATTTCTAATCTGATTAAAAGCTCTTACAGAAAACATATTATATTCATTCTGACGGTCTACCAAAGGTCGAATATTAAAATAAATTAACTTTTTAACTATTTTTTTAATTTTTCCTTTAACTCCTGTTTCTTTACTAACATCAACTTCTGGGTCAATCCAAAAATGTGCATTCACTTCTGTTAACTGTCGAATAAATTCTTCTCGATTATATGGTTCTACATACTGCAAACTTTCCTTATTTACAATTGCTCCCATTTCATCAAAATCTAAAATCTCTTCTTCCATTTTCTTTGCTTTTGCCTGTATTTTTAACTCTTTCATAATTTCCTTCACATTTACTTCGTTCTTTTCCACTTTACATTCCTCCCTATTTGTGATTCATATATTCTATATATTTTTCATGTACTTCTTGTGGTTTTCCTTCTAATTCAATTAATCCATTCTTTAACCAATAGCTTCTTTCACAAATTTCTTCTATTTGCCCTAAAGAATGTGATACAATTACAATCGTTGTTCCATCTCTTTTTATCTGTTTTAAACGCTCAAAACATTTTGCTTGAAATGCAGCATCTCCCACTCCTAGAATTTCATCAATTAGTAATACTTCTGCATCTACATTAATGGCTACAGCAAAAGCTAATCTCATATACATACCAGAAGAATATGTTCTCACAGGATTATCCATAAATTCATCCAATTCTGAAAAATCAATAATATCCTGCAATCTTTTATCAATTTCTTTTCTACTTAATCCAAAAATAGAAGCATTCGTGTAAATATTCTCTTTTCCACTCATATCTGGATGAAAACCTGCTCCTAATTCAATTAAACTAGAAATTCTTCCTTTTACTTCAATCTCACCACTATCTGGATATATAATTTTGGTTAATAACTTTAATAATGTACTTTTTCCACAACCATTTTCTCCAATCAAACCTATTGCTTCTCCTCGTTTTACTTCTAGAGAAATTCCTTTTAACACTTGTCTTTTTTCATAAAAATTTCTATTTCGAAAAAGCAATTTTTCTTTTAAACTTTGTCCTTTGTCATAATACACTCTAAAACTTTTTTCAATATTTCGAACTTTTATTGCATTGATATCCTGCATTACAATTCCTCCGCAAAACGCTTTTGCAATTCCTTAAAAACTATCTCACCAACTACTAATAATACAATTCCAAACACGAAAGAATAAAATATCTCTATTACATTTGGAATCTTTCCATAATAAAAAATATCTCTATAAGCAATAATAATAGCTGACATTGGATTAATCTGAAAAATAAATTGAAATTCTTCTGGAATAGTATTTACTGGATACATTACAGGTGTTAAATACATCCATGCCATAGAAAAAATACCAAGAATATGTTCTAAATCACGAAAATATACAGTAATAGAAGATACTAATAAAGCAATTCCTAAAGACAAAATATATTCTGTACATAATACAATTGGTAAACAACAAATAGCTAAAAAATTAATCCTTTGTCCTGATAAAAATACTACTAACATTACTACAATAAAAGAATACAACATATTCATAAAACAACTACTAACATAAGCTACTGGAATAACTTCTCTTGGAAAATAAATTTTCTTCACTAAATCTTTTTGATTTAAAATAGAAGCTGCTCCTCCTGTTAAAGAACTAGAGAAAAAAATCCAAGGTATCAAAGCAACAAATAAAAATAAATAATATTTGTCAATACCAGCTTTCAAAAAAGTTGAAAACACAATTGTATAAATCAACAATTGTAAAAGAGGATTAATAAATGTCCATAAAAACCCTAATACCGAACCTTTATAACGTCCTCTCAAATCTTTTCGTACTAAACTATATATCATTTGCCTATATTCATATAAATTCTTCACTAACTGCATTCTTTTTACCTACTTCTACTCGTTTTTCTATCTATCAAATCTTCATAAATAATATATAATTTCTTTACTGCATTTTCCCATGTATATGATTTCACTAATTCCAACCCTCGTTCACTATACTTGCTTCGTAATTCCTCTGATACATATAATAAATACATTTGTTTTGATATTTCCCATACATTTTGAGGATTTACTACTATTGCAGCATCTTTTACAATCTCTTTTAAAGAAGAACTATTGGATGTTAACACAGGGGTTCCACATGCCATTGCTTCAATTACTGGCATACCAAATCCTTCATACAATGACAAAAAACAAAATGCTATTGCACCACTCATTAAAGTTGGCACATCGTTATCTTCAATATACCCTGTAAATACAATGTTATTTTTCAAATCAAGTTCTTCTACCTTTTGAAAGATTTCATCATACATCCAACCTTTTCCACCTGCTAAAACAAGATATGGAAAGTTTTGATTTTCTTTTCTTGCCTTAGCATACGCTTCCATCAATCGTACTAAATTCTTTCTTGGCTCTAATGTTCCCAAATACAGAAAATATTCTCCAAAAACCCTATATTTTTTCTTAATAGTTTCTATCTTTTGCTTGTCTTTCTCTGGATAAAATCTTTTAAAATCCACTCCATTTGGAACTACGGATATTTTATCTTTTGATACTCCATAAAATCGTATGATTTCCTGTTTACTAAATTCAGAAACAGTAATAATATGGTCTGCCCTATAAATACTTCTTTTTATAATGGCTTTCAAAAAAAACAATGTTTTTTTTCGTACTGTTTCTGGAAATACTCGAAATGCCATATCATGAATGGTTACTACTTTTTTTCCTTTTACGAATGGTGGTACATAGTAATTAAAGAAATGTGTAATTTGCTTCTCCTCATGAAAAAATAGTTGATGTGGTATAGGTAAAAATACACTAATCATTCTATATAAACTTCCCGAAAACCATTTACATGAAACAAATTGTGTATTGTGTTTTTTATATTTTCGCAAAGTTTTCTTTTTGCTTTCATGATTTCTTAAACTGAAATATTCCAACCTATATTGATTTTGTGGGTACTGTTCTAATAATGTTTTTACAAGTCCATCCTCATGAAATCCAACACCTGATTTTGTTCCATCTAATAATGGTTGTGCATCAAACGCTATTTTCATTTTTTACTTCCACACTTTCTTATGTAATTACACATAATTATCTCTATTACAAATCTTCAAATTTTCTAATACTTTCTTAATATCGCCTGTCGATTTTTTTTCACAAATTAAAATAGCATCTTCTGAATCTACAATTACTAAATCTTCTAATCCAATCGTTGCGATTAACTTTTGAGAACCTTCAATAATACAATTTTTTGAATTTACTGTAATAACATTTCCTCTTACTACATTTCCAAATTCATTTGTAGCTCGAATCCGTTGTACTGCTAACCAAGAACCTACATCATCCCATCCAAAAGCACCTGGAATGGTGTAAATATCATTTGCTTTTTCCATAATTCCATAATCAATCGATTCCGAACGAAATGCATAAAATTCTTTTTCTAACATAGTTTCTTGATGTTCTGTTCCAATACTCTCTCTAATTCGAAGTAATCCTTCATAAATATCTGGCATAAATTTTTCTATATTATTTAAAATGGAAGATACTTTCCATATAAACATTCCACTATTCCAAAGATATTGCTTGGTTTCTATATATTGCTTTGCTAATTCCACCGTTGGTTTTTCTACAAAGCAATCTACAGCAAATGCTTTTCCTTTTGAAATAGAAGAATTAAATTTTATATACCCATATCCTGTTTCTGGATAATTGGGTGTAATTCCAATCGTTACTAAATTTTTATTTTCTTTTGCAATCTCACAAGCTTCTTTTAATGTATTGATAAACATACTTGTATATTTAATTAAATGGTCGGATGGCATTACCATCATCAAAGCATCTTCATACTTTTTTGAAATATGTATTGCACCAAGACCAATACAAGGAGCTGTATTTCTTCCAATCGGTTCACATAAAATATTTTCTTCAGGAAGATTTGGAAGTTGTTCCATTACTAATTCCTTATAATCCTTATTTGTTGCTATAAAAATATCATGAATATCCACTAAAGGAAGGATTCTTTCTACCGTCAATTGAAGCATTGTTTTCCTATCTTCTGTTAACGATAAAAACTGCTTTGGAAACTTTTTTCTACTTCTTGGCCAAAATCGTTCGCCTCTCCCACCTGCCATAATTAATGCTGTTATCTTCATTTTTTTACTCCTCAACTAATTTCGTATATACCTTCCATACTCGTTCTAACATAGTTTCCAAACGATACTCTGTTTTCATCCGTTCTCTTGCTTTTCTTCCCATTTGAAGTCGTTCTTCCTCATGCTCTACCATCCATTGCATCGCTTTTGTTAATTCTTCTATATTTTCAGGTGGTATTGTAATGCCTGTTTCTCCATGAATACTTACATAAGGTACACCACTTGGCAAATTTGTATTAATAATTGGTTTTCCGAAACTCATAGCTTCAATTTGTACTAATCCAAATGCTTCACTTTTCGCTATCGAAGGTAAAACAAAAACATCGCATTTTGCAAACTCTTGATATAATTGTTCCTCTGAAATTGCACCATAAAAACTTACTTTATGCTCTATTCCTAATTCTTTTGCTAATTCTTTACATTTCTTTTCTAACTTACCTGTACCAACAATAACAAGTTCTGCATTCTCTATCGAAACAAAAGATTCCAAAAGGAAATCACACCCTTTATAGTACACAAGCCTCCCTACAAATAAAAAACGAACAAGCTTTGAATTATTTTTAATACTACTTGTTGTTTCTATATAACTATCTGCTGCTTCCTCTATTTTTTTATCCACACCAAATGGTATTACTACACATTTTTCTTTAAACTGTTTTAAATATGTAGAATGCTCTATTTGTCCTTGCGTTGCAACAATAATGGCATCTGCTCGTTTTAACATCCGAAACATAATTGGCTTATAAAAATACATTAGCTTTTTTTGTCTCACAATATCACTATGCCACCATAAAACTATTTTCCCTTGAAATCCTGATAATAAACAAGCAATATCTCCAATAGGAAAAGGCATATGCAACTGAATAATATCTAATTCTTTACACATTCTTCTCAAAACATAAATCAATCCTATTGGAATTGGTAAACTTCCCCATTGAATCAGTTTAGGAAGCCTCGTTATTGTTATCCTATTCATTGTTTCTTGTTTATAATGAATATCTTCGGAACAAACTAATACATTCATTTCTGTTTCTTTGCTTAATCCTTCTGCTATCTGCTGAACAATATGTTCAATACCACCAATTGCTGGATAATATCTCTTATTTAGTTGAAGTACTCTCAACCTCTTTTCCGTTTTTGGTTCTAAGTCCATAAATCGCACCTAATAAAACATTGTTTTTTATACAACTCTCAGCACAACTAAGCCAATTTGCTTTTCTTCGTCTATAACAAACTTGTCAGAGACGGGCGATGCTGTACCCAAAAGATAAAGTCTTATATAACAACTCGTCTAAAAACCTTGTCTTTTTATGTTGTTACCAACACATTATTGTGTTACATTTTGAATGCAACTGCATTCTTACTGTTCACACATCAGCCAATATAGAATACTTTTTTCTTTATTCTCCATTAGCTGATATGTGAGCAATATTTTGGTAAATCTTTTACTTTGTTACTTTTCTATAACAAACAAATTCTTCTATTGATTTTTCCTTTATTACATTTAATTAAAATTGTTATGAGGAATAAAAGGTAAGAAAATTCTTCCCTATATTTCTTGCTGTATTTTCTGCCGTATTACCTTTATGACCATTCGGGCAAACAAATAATTTCCCACCATAATATTTTTGTCCTGCTTTATGACCTTCGTTATATTTTTTGATTTTTGCTCCACATTCACTACAGCAATCAGAAATATGAATTGCTCGTACGGAAGTGACAACGATTCCATCTACAAATGCTTTATATTTCAAATTTTTAATAATGGAACGTCCTAACCAACGATATTCATCTGTTTTCAAATATCGTTTTTCTCGAAAATCAATACTTCCTTCATAATTTGGTACAACAATAATCTTGATATTTTTTTCTACGCAATAGTCGACTAACTGCCTACTAATACTATGAGAATAGTATGTATTTAAGTTGTGAATCTTTTCATAGAAACAAGCATTTTCCTTCTCTACATTTTCTTGCTGTTTTCCTCGGCTTTCTCTACTTTTTTGCAATTGTTGCTTTATGTGTTTTCTAGTATGTTCCTTTTGTTTTCCTCCTCGAAAGAATTTCTTTTCTAACACCGTTCCTTCTTTAGAGAAAATAACAGCAACAGCTAACACATCATAATCTGGAAACGATATCGCACAAAACCGTTCTTCTGTTTTCATTCGTTCTTTTACAGTACGAATATCCGAAACTTCTACTGACACTGGAATATTCAAATAGGCATTCTTCTTTTTTATCATTAAAACAGGAGAAAGTCGTTTTACTTCGTTTGGAAGTTCTCGTCCTGTAAATGGATAAGTTACCCACACCCATTTTTCTCCATTAAATAGTTTTAAATCAATCGAAGTATCTGTAAAATTTTCATACATTCCTTTATACAAAGTCATCGCTGGATTTTGTACTTTTGTGTCTTCCTTTTGTTTTCTTGCAAGGTCAATCGCTGTATTAATCGCTGACCTACGGAAATAAAGTGGAATTTTAGGAAAATCGACAAGAGGATATTCGGGTGTTGTTCCTTTTGCTTTCATTTCCTTTGTTCCAATACATTTCGTTTCTAGCTCACGAAGTAAAAGAAAATCCGATAATTGTAACAGATGGTTTTCTTTTGACAATACAGAAAAGAAATGTTGTACTACCTGAGCATATAATTCTTTTGTTTGTTGTAACCAAGCGAAATGCCGGTCATACAATCGTACTTGATACGTTACAATAAAATGTCCTTTGTTTTCTTTCTGTTCCTGTCTCATATTCCCCACATCTGTTCTAAAATTTACATAAAATTGTTTTTTGAGCCTATTTTTGTCTTACTTTTCTATAAATGTAACTTACTTTTTCATACATAAAATTACAGTTTCATGACAAAAACTACTTTATTTGAAGTAAAAAGACTCGTTTCGTACCCCAAAAATGTTACATTTTCTAATAAAATGTAACATTTTTTGAAAGTGGCTTATTTACTGGGTTTTCTGACACTTTTTAACTCAAAAATAACGAAAAATAGCAAAAATTTATCATTTCTTGCTATTGACAGAATGCTTCAAATACGCTTATAATAAGGGCTGACGAAAAAAATGTTACATTTTATTAGAAAATGTAATATTTTAGAGTAAAAAATTTACAAAATTATATAGACTACATAAAAAAATCACCAATAAAGATTTCCTTTATTGGTGATTTTTTATGGTCTATTCATTCAATATTTAACATAAAACACTTTTTTAATTTACATTGATACTATCAAAGTACTCTTTGTTACCTTATTTCATCTAGTTTTTTCTTTTTTTGCTTAATTTTATTACAAAAAACAACTTACTTCTTTTTTTCTTTCACACTATCCACAAATAGTTATTTTCTTATAGTACGCATCAATTTCAAATATTCACTTCGTACTTCTGGTAACGTCATTTCTTGATTAAACATAACTACTTTCACCATTGCTTTATTCAATTCATAAAAGAATCTTGCATTGTACCAACAAGCTGGTTTATCTACTTTATCTTCCTCAATTTCATGAATATTTTTATACTTCTTAAATTCTAATGGTTCTTCTATACAAAGTGGGAGTTCTAGTTTTTCTTCATCAAATGCATAATAACATATATTATTTAAACGTAATTTATCTCCCGTATAAGGAGTATACTCCTTACCAGCCATTTTAAATCCTCGTTGTATCATATCCAAATAGCTTTCTGCTATTTCTTCCATTGTATGAGGAGCTGATGGTTTTGCTTGTACTCGCATTCCTTCTGCTACTTCATTCATCTGCTTTTTCATATCTTCCAACTCAGGACATTTCTTTTTCTCTTTATATGCATGAAATAATTCTTTCACATGAGCTTCTATGTCTGCACCTGTTAAAAATCGTGGTGATTGTAACGTTCCTACACATTGGTCAAACAAGGCACTTGCATCTGATTTATCAAATACTTTATTCCAGCGAAGCTCCTCTGCATATTTATTTAACTTTATTCTCATAATCTTTACGCAATCGTCATACTCTGGCATCATCAAACAGAAAGTTTGGTCAAAACGACCATTTCTAAAAAATTCTGGTGGTAAACTTGAAATATCATTTGCTGTCGTTACAATAAAAACAGGTCGGTCATTCTCTTGAATAAATGTCAACAACATACCAAATAGTCGTGTAATTGTACTACTGCCTTCGCTACTTTTTCCATTTGCTCCACTCATTGCTTTTTCTACTTCATCAATCCAAAGAACACAAGGAGCTACAAATTTAAGGTCTTGCAAAGTTTCTCTCATTCCTGCTTCAGAATCACCTACTCTACCACCCAAAATACGAGACATATCCAATCGCACTAATGTTAAATCAAGTTTTCTTGCTGTTTCTTTTGCAACGGCTGATTTTCCTGTTCCCGGAATACCTACAAGCAAAATACCAGAAAAAGAACTTTTATAACTTTTAATTGCTTTCTCATGTACCTCTAACCAATTTTCTATCGCATCTAAACCAACTACTTTAGCTTGTTCCTTTGCTTTCTTTTTTCTGTCTACTTTTTCTATTACCAATCGTCCATGTTGCTTTAACACTTCTTTTTTATAATCTACAATAACATTTTCCACAATGCTTTTATTTGTATAATCCACATCATTATCACTGATAAACTGTGCATCAATAGAAGCCATTAGTTTTCTGACTTGCAATTCTTCTAATCCTGACATGCTATCTGCATACCATTGTAATAATTCGTCCGACAAATCAAGTCTTCTTATTCCTATTTGTTCCTCTGTCCAATCCCAGTCCATTTCTTGCATCTTTTGTTGTAACAACTTTTCTTTTCGCAAGTGAAATTCCCAAAGCAAACATCGAAAATCCTTTGCCACCAAAGGAGAATAAGAAATAGTATATAAAGAATTTTTCAAATCCGTTGGCAATTTACAGGAGGAACCATACGATACAAAAAATAAACGATTATAATAAGGAACGGTAAAATCTAATTTCGTCTCTTTTTCGGTCATTTGTGCCCAACTTTGTTCCCTTCTTATTTGAGAACAATACAATACAAACAACTCAAGCATTTTTTCCGATTTACTACTTGAAGTATCATACACAAACACAGGTCTATTTTGCTTTATTTCCTCTATTTTTAAAATGCCTTTTTTAAATGTTTCTAATGTCAGTGCACTTTTTGAATTTTGTGATGGATTACTTAATGGATTGCCTGCATTTTTTGAATTTTGTATGGAAGAATTTAATGCATTCTTTGATAAATCTTTCTTAGGATTCTTCTTTGTGATTTTTTCCATCCATTCTTCCATAGAAAAAAAAGCTGGAGATTCCCACCGATGATTTTCACATGCGATTTCTATCGTTCGTTTCATCGTAGCATAATCATTTGTTTCAAAATGAAAAAAATGCCATGCTTCATCACTCAATACTTTTGCATCTATTGGAAGTTTCTTATCTAATTGTTTACTAGCCTCTCTAATCGGAGAAAGGTCTCTATAAATTTCTTTTTCTATTTTCTTTACTTCATCTTCTGTCATATACATTACTTCATCTTCTATCATAGGCTTCTCCTTCGTCAGATAAGAAAGTTAATCGGATATTCGCAATTTTTTAACTTAAAAACATTGCTTGGTCAATATCTAATCTAATATTATCTATAAATCCACCGTTTCCATCTACCATACCAAAAGCATTTTTGTCATCAAATTCTTCTTCAAATACTTGTTTCATTGGTCCTAATAAGTTTTCTTTTATGGTATTTTTATTATTATCTTTAAATTCATCTCTCACTGCGATTCTTGTATCAGAGCTAAGTAATGCATCGTCACTATTCCACCAAACATTCCAACGCTCACCTAGACGAAAACCATGGATATACTTCCTAATATCTAAGTTTGCAAAACTATGATTAATTACATTCGTAATAACCATAGTATCTAATTGAATATCAATTTTTGGGATTTTAATCGTATGCTTATATTTATACTCTTGATTTTCTGTAAGACTTTCTAAAAAATTGTCAATTTCATTGATACTATTTGTTAAATTAACTTCTTGCACAAGGTCTGAAATCTCCTGATTTACTATTTCCATTAAATTACTAATATTGTCTATCTGAATACTTTGTATCTCTTTTTTCAAAGCATTGACCGATGTTTGAACATCTCCATCAGATAATTCCTCCCACCAATTAAGTTTCTCTTGTATTTTTTTAATAGCCAAAGTAGCAAAATGCTTACTAAGAACATCTGCTGATTTTTCTAATAAATCTTTTTTTACTACTTCGTGCAATAAGCTTGGAAATGTTTCCATTTTATCCATATTATTAAGCACATTCAATAAATAAAATGCACTACCATTAGGTACTGTAGATTCATAATCGGAAGGTTCATTTAAAATAGTCATAACTACATCTTTTGTCCAATCAGCTTTTCTTACCCCTTCCATAATGCATTCTTTTATACCAATTAAATTTGCTGTTCCACCTGTCACAATAATATTCTGTAAATCCATATTTTCTTCTTTAACTGACGAGAGGGAATACTTTTTCTATGAATTG
>CALASV010000151.1 GCA_937888895.1 uncultured Clostridia bacterium
CTAAAGCTTCGTTAATTGCCTGAGTTAATTCTGGATTTTCTTTCGAAACACAGATTGCGTATTCCTCTATTGCAAATTCTTCTTCCAAGATACTTAAGTCACTATTTCTCTTTGTGAATGCTTTTGCAGGTTCCTCATCAATTACTACACAATCAATGTTACCATTTTTCAAAGAAGAAACAGCATCATTACCCTTATTGTAACGTTCAACGACCGTTCCTGCTTCATCGCCTTCATAATCCGATACATAAATATCACCGGTTGTACTAATCTGTACACCAATTTTCTTTCCTTCTAAATCATCAATGGAATACACTTCAGAAGGTCCTACTTTTTTGCCGCATCCAGCTAATAACATAACCAGTGACAGCATGAACAAAATTCTTAATTTCTTCATACTGCGATACAATCTACTTTTTACTGTGCTAATATTTTCCTCTAAAATCTCTGCTATTTCCTCTAGTGTTTTATCCTCGAAAAACCTCAACACAACAATAGCTTTATCTTTCTCTGGTAATTCCTCTAATGCTCGTTCTAAATCAATATCTTTATAACTATCTTCCACATAGTCAGTTTCTCTATTATGTTCTTCTTGTAACGCCTCATAAGAAATACACTTTATTTGCTTTGTATACCTAAAAATCTCATTTAACATAATTCGATATACCCAAGTTTTTGCATACTCTACTTGTTGTAATGTAGTTGCACTTCGTAATGCTCTATATGCACCATTTTGTACAATATCATTTGCATCATCTTCACTATGTACATAACTATATGCTAGACGATAATATTGATTATAATTTTCTAAAATAATCTGTTCGATAAGTTCCTCATTCTGCTTTTGTTTTCTTCCGGAAAAAAAACTCAAGGATTATTCACCTCCCTTATGTTTTGTTTGTATTAATTTAGACCTTAATCTTGAAAGAAAAGTTTCACTATAAATAAAAAATTTTTATTTTTTATTTAAAACTTTATTCTTTGTGCTATTATGAACAAAATCTTTGCAATTTACTTCAGATATATATCTATATTTCTTAGTCAATCAGATATTCGCAATCCGCTTCGCTACTTGCTCATAACCGAATAGCTACTACCGTAGCTTGTCAGATGGAGCTTGTAAGCTCCACCTGACACAAATAAGTCCTAGGCCCACCACTTAATGCTCTACGCATTTGAAGTGGGGACTTATTTGATTCGGTTAAAAAAGCTTTGGTATAAAACACAAACATACTATTTGTCTTTTATACCAAAGCTTTTCTCTCTATAATTATTATCTTAAAAATGCACCTGTATGTGTATCTGTTGCAAATGTAATTGCATTATACAGTACTAAAATATCTGTTACTCTATACTGTTTTATAAATTGAGAAATTGGCATATTAAAGTATCGAAAATCAACTAAATATACTTTTTCATAATTTCCTATCGTCATTGGTGCAAAACAATGTGCATAAGAGTCTTTTACAATAAGTAATGTTCCTTCACCTTCACTATTGGAAATAATTTCTGTTAAACCATGATTCCCGTCTAAATAATAAGAATATTTATCTTTTACCTCTAAGTATTCATCTACATACATAGAATCAAAGCTTTCTTGCATATCTACAGTTACTTTTACTTTGGACGGTGTATTTGGCAATTCAAAAATATGCATTTCATCATTACTTAATTCTACATTTAATTTCGAATGTACGGTACCTAAAAAGTCTTCTACGACTACTGTTTGTTTTACTTCCTCTAAACTTGGAATTGGAAAGCCCATTACCTTTGCCCATTCTTGATATGCATAAAAAGCACCTAGTGTTGTCCAGTGATGGTCTGTTTTATAATAAATAGATTCGTCTGCGTGTTCTTTCAATGTTTCTCTTACATCTAATGCTGTTCCTTCTGGCAATTGTTCATAAATTTTATCTATCATTCCATTTTGGTCAAATCCAGAAGCAAAGGCTGGTAATTTTTCTGTTAAAATTTCAGATGCTGTAGGTACTAACATTACTTTTACATGTTCACTTCCAAGTTGATTTGCATACTTTTCTGTAAATTGTACTAAACGGTCCATACTTTTTTGTAACATTTCCACATCTATTTTAGAATCTTCATGTCGTTCTACTAAATATCCATCTTTTCCAAGATAAACTCCATTAATATCCTGCTTATTCAATGCCATTTCACTAAATACTTTTAATTTAATCCAAGAATCTCTTAAGAAAAACTGGTCTGTAATATAAGTTTCATATTCACTCATAAACTTTCCATTAAACAATTTTTCCCATGAAAACTGTGGCATTGTAGCAAGTACTCTATTCTCATTTTCAGAAAAAGTTCGTTCTGGATAAACAAATGTCACTCCTGTAAAGCCAAACACTAATACTAAAAAAAGTATTGCTGCTACTTTCGAATATCTTTTACTCGTTTCCATCTCAATCTTCCTTTCTAAAACCTAAAGTATAAAAATGGATTATAGGTTGCGTCTACTAAATAAGCAGTAGAAATAATAAAAATTCCTGCTACAAATACCATTTGTAATACAGTAGAAACTACTTCTCCTACCTTTTTTGATTGCATTTGATATAATTTATCCTGCAATTTCATCACAAATTGTTTTGGATATGGAGTAGAAGCAAAAATAAGTATTGCAAACATTAAGGCATAACTAAATAATAAGTAAAGCGATTCGGTACTTACAAATCCTGCTCCCGATAATCCAAACATTGCTTTTAAGTACTTTGCTCCTAATGTCATATTGTCAAATGCAAAAATTGCCCAACCAATCCATACTAAGAAAATCGTATAAATATGTGAAAAAATCTTATGCTTCTTTAAAAAATCAAGCCACAATAATTTTTCTAAAATAAGAAATATTCCAAAATATACTCCCCATAATAAGAAATTCCAACTTGCTCCATGCCAAATACCAGTCAATAACCATACAATCGCAATATTTCGAATTTGCATTTTAAATCCTTTTCGATTTCCCCCAAGTGGAATATACACATAAGACTTAAACCAACTACCTAAAGAAATATGCCATCTTCTCCAAAATTCTGTAATACTTCTAGAAATATAAGGATAATCAAAGTTTTCAAGGAAATGGAATCCCATCATTCTTCCAAGTCCAATCGCCATATCCGAATAACCAGAAAAGTCAAAATAAATTTGGAACGCATAGGCAGTAATTCCAATCCATGCCATTAAAACAGGGATTTCTCCTTCTGGTTTTGCACTAATCATATCCCACAATAATCCAATATTATTGGCTAATAATATTTTTTTTCCAAGACCTGTCATAAAACGAATAACACCTGTTGCAAAGTCATCCATCGTTTCTTTTCGTCCTTCTAACTGCTCTGCTACTGTATTGTATTGTACAATTGGTCCTGCAATCAACTGTGGAAACAATGCAACATAAGCTCCAAATGAAATAATATTTTTCTGTGGCAGGGCATCTCCTCGATAAATATCAATGGTATATGACATTGTTTGAAATGTATAAAATGAAATACCAATTGGTAATGCTAATTCAAGTAAAGGAAGTTCCACTCCCGGAATTAAATTTAAGTTAGCAATTACAAAATCTGCATACTTAAAAAATCCAAGTAATGCTAAATTGATAATCATAGAAGATACCACTACTAACCTAGCCTTCCCTATCTTATTTTGTTGTTTGAACCGATATACTAAAAGACCATGAGTAAAGTCTACTACTGTAGAGAATAACATAAGCACTACATAAACGGGTTCTCCCCAAGCATAAAAAATCAAACTCGCAATAAATAAAATCGTATTTCTAAACTTCTTTGGTGCAATAAAATAAAGCAGTAATACAATTGGTAAAAACCGAAACATAAATAATAAACTACTAAATACCATTTTATTTTCCTTTCTTTTTCTGCACTTCATATTTGATGTAGTTGAAATGAAGCATTATCTATGTTCAAGTTAAGTAAAAGAAAAACTACTAATCTCAAAATATATGGGGTTGCCAAAAATTTTTTCAATAATATATCATACAATATATCATGATAAATTCTTATTTTTCGACAGCCCCAAAAACTTTTTATTACTTAATTACTCTAAAAATAGAAATCCTTTCTTTTATTGATATTCTTCACCATTTTTATTTTGATAATTTCCTATTTCTTCTACCAATAAAAAAACATCTGCCAAGTTATTTACTGTTAATTGTGTAGAACCGAATCTTTTCGAAATCTCATTTTCATAAGTTCCTAACACACCTGACACTATCAATTTTTTACCTACACAAATTTCTGTATCTATTTCTTCTAATATATCAAAACGAACTGCTACTAATGCTTCGTCTTGCATTTCTTCTGTAAATTCTAATTTTATCCAAACTATTTTTTCTTGCTCTTCAATAGATTCTACAATTCCTTTGAATGTTGCATATTCTTGTGCAGGTCCCATACGATGAAATGCAACTCCAGGTTCTATCGCTTGTTCTCCCGTTTCTGATAATAATGCAATCCCATAGTCCTCTGTTGTATGTTTATTCTCTTGATGTAAAACTATATTTGCTACACTAACTAACCCTACACAAACAACTATCATTGCTGCCATTTTCATAACACGAGACGAAATACTTACTTTTCTTATTTTATTTTCTTTTTCTTCTGTATAAACTTCTGCTTTTTTATAAATACCTGCAATAAACTCCTCGTCTGATTTCATAATGTCCTCCCCTGAAAGTTCTATTACTGTTTACTCTTTCATTATTAGCAAATCAATAAATGATTTTTACTAATGTACTAACAGAAATAATTTTACTTATTTATTCTGAAATGCTAGCAACAATGCTTTTCTAGCTCGATGTGCTAATACTTTAACTTGTGGTAGTGTTTTCCCCATTACTGTTGCTACTTCCTTTAATTTCATTCCTTCTAGTTCTGTCAATACTAAAACTTCTTGATATTCTTCTTTCAGGCTTTTTAATGCACGATAAAGTTCTTCCTTCCCTTCTTGCTCTAATAGATGAAGTTCTGGTCCTCCCTCCGTGGCTGTATTCAATTCCTCTTCTGTTTGAAAATCCGTCAACCATTCTTTTTGAGACTTTCTCACATAATCTACTGCTTTATGATGTCCTATCGTATATAAATATGTTTTAAACGAAGCCTTTCCCGGCACAAAACGCTCTTTATGCACATAAATTTCTACAAAAGCATCTTGTGCCAAGTCTTCTGCTATCGTTATATTTTTTATAATATTATTCAAATAATAAATTAATCCATCTTTATAGCGAATTACAAGCCGTTCAAAACCTGCATTATCACCAGCTAAAAATATAGAATAATCATTTTCGTCTGTACCCATGTCACTCCTCCTAACAGATTTGCTTACATCATTTTTTATCTATTTTTCATTGTAACACATCTCCAAACGAAACTGCAACGATTATCCTTTATTTATTATTCCCAGATGCCCAAGTACTGCTGTAATACATATACGGCTGTCATATTTTGATTTTCATAGTATGCCATTAAATCTTCGTCTGTTGTAATTCCATAAGATTCTGGGTCATCTAATGCACCACCAAGAATAGAGAAGCATACATAATCCCCTACATTAGCTACTACAGCTGTTTTTACTCTTGCTTCATTCATTGGATATTGGAAAGATTCTTCTACTAAATATGTCTTATATGCTTCTAATGCATTCTTTATATTATCTACATTACCTTCGGTTGCCTTCACTAATACAAACATATCTGCATTTGCAGAAATCATAGGAACTTCTACAATAGCTTCCTCATACCAAGAAGCATCTAATTTTAAAGTTTCAGACATATAAGTTGCATCATCCTGTACTTGCATATTTGGAAGATATGCACCAAAGTATGCTTTTCTTACTGCATTTACCATTTTATCCATTTCTGTCCAAGGTTCTACTACGATTTCACCAGCAATTACTGCTTTGATTGTATCAATTGCTACTTGATTACTTTCCTTATAAGCTTCAATCAATGCAGCTTCATCTTCATACATTGTTTCATCTGCTACCATACCACCAAGAGCAGTAAAGCATACATAATCACCAACTACTTCTACTAAAGAACCAGAAATTCTTGGTAAATTAGAAGGATACCAGTTATCATTAATTCTCATATCCTGATAATTGATTAACGCTTCCATTACCTTATCTAAGTTACCTTCGGTTGGATGAACTAATACAAAAGTTTCTACACTATTTGTCATCATTGGATATTCTGCAATTACTGCATCATACCAAGAAGCATCTAACCCTAAAACATCTGTTAAGTAATATTCGTCTGCTGCTGTATCTGGACCATATAATGCACCATAAGCTTCCTGTACTGCTTGATGAATGTTCTGAATTTCTTGTGTTACATCCTTTTGTGGTGCTTTTGTTGGTTCAGGTGTAGTTGTTGCTGGTGCTTCTGTTACTGTTGGATTTGTATTATTAGAAGTATCATTTGTATCCTTATTACCACATGCAACAAGCATTGTTGCTGTTGCTAACGCCATTGTTGTTACTAAAAATCTCTTTCTCATAAAATATAATCTCCTTTTTTATCAATCAATTTTTGCTTTATCACTTTTTGTTTACACTCCTTATTCGCAAAAAATAAAAAAAGGTTACACTAAATTCGAAAAAAATTTTATTTCTTTTTTACAGAATAACCAAATGTTCCAATTTCTTCCCCTAATTCACGATATGTCCCATGAGAATATGCCATTAGTCCAGTATCATTCAAATGGAATTTTCCATTTTCATCAATATAAGAATCATCTACTTGAACGCTTACTACTTCTGCTAAAAACATTGCATGACTTCCTAATTCTTTTACTTCCGTCACTTTACACTCAATATTGACTGGACATTCTACAATACCTGGTGCATTGACTACATTGGATTTTTGTGGTGTTAATTTTGCTTCTTTAAATTTATCTACCTCTTTTCCAGATTTTACTCCACAATAGTCTGTCGCATAAGCTAATTCCTTTGTTGTTAAATTTACAACAAATTCACCTGTTTCTTTTATAATATTGTATGAATATCGTTCTGGACGAACGGAAATAGAAAGCATCGGTGGATTTGTACAAACGGTAGCTACCCACGCAATTGTAATAATATTTGGTTTTTCTCCCTCTCTTTGACAACTTACCATCACTGCTGGAAGTGGATATAACATATTTCCTGGTTTAAATGTTACTTTTGACATAATGTTCTCCTTTTCTCTTATTTCTTATTTTTTATAAACTTTTGCCCAACGAAAGTAATAATTTTATATCTCCTATAATTTATTATTCTTCAAATTTACATCAATCGGATATTCGTAATCTGCTTCGCTACTTACTCACAATCGAATAAATGACACTACTTTAAATCTAAATGTTCTGATTTTATTACCTCGTTTACCAATTGCCATGCAATACTGCCTTCTCTTAATTTATCTAATGCTTGCCCTAAATTTACCCATTCTGCTTTATCCACCTCTTGTGAAAGTACAAAATCTGCTTTTTTTACAACAGCTTTAAATCCAAGCATTAACATTTCCTTCTTTATATAAGGATATGTTTGTATAAATTCTAACTCTGAAACATCTAATCCTAATTCTTCTTTTACTTCTCTTTTCGCAGTTTCTTCTGCCGATTCTCCTAACTTCATTACTCCTGCTACACAAACATAATGTGTTTTTGATACATAATCTTGATGAAGTAATGCGATTTCACCACATTCATTTACAACAGCACAAATAATAGAAGTCGCAAACATGTCCCATAACGGAACTTCACAACAAGGACAATAAGGAATTTCTCCCTCATCTCCTATTTCTTTCAAAATCGTCTTTGTACCACAATGACAACAATAAGTAAAATGCATAATTTTATCTCCTTTTTTCATCTTCTATTACCAAAATATAATAAACACTGCTACCACCTGCAATATGTTCATGATTCATTACAACTAAATGCAAACGCTCTGTATCTCTCTGTACATGAACTTGAACCTTGCCATTCTCTCCGACTAACCACTCGCCAGCTTTATAAAAAGAAGAAAATTGCAGTTGATTTTTCACTTGCTCAAATTCAACATCAGAAAGACTCTCACCATTTAATCTATCCTTATTATTCTGCTCAAGAATATATTTAAAATTACACCATAAATCCTCTTCCGTTTTTAAATCTTCTCTGTATATCCATTGAGACTCTCCATAAATTAACTGCTCAATTAACTTTTTCTCAATGATTGCTTCCAATTCTGGCATTTCTATCGTCTCCTTTGTTATTATTAGTAAAATTTCTGTGTATTTTAAAGCATTTTTCATACTATTTTGCTTCCGATGGTGAAGGGTGATAAGGTAGTCGAGACTTGAAATATATTGTCCTATTTTTCCTTGTTCTTCTTTACAATATGGTAATGTAACACCTAAGTTTGACAAATCTGTTGAATTCATTGCTGGGTAACTTGTTCCTGTACAGTTATCCAAAACATCTTTCACAAAATTATCCGTCTGTAAGAACCCAAAAGAAAATTCTGTGATTTCTGCTCTCCATTTTTTAATCTATCTAAAATTTCGTTTTGGTAAATAAAATTTCCATCGGAATAGTACATAGAAATTTCATCATAGGAAATCCACTAATATTTTTCAGACACTATTTCTTCTAATGCTTTTATATCCATTTTTACAATAGATGCGATTTGTTTGATTGACATACCACTTTG
>CALASV010000152.1 GCA_937888895.1 uncultured Clostridia bacterium
CCATATAGATGTGGTCATGTGGCCTTCCAGGTTCTCGCGATACAGGAAATCCGGGTTTTCATCGATGAACTTGAGTATACGCACCTTATCTTCGGCTTCCTGTTCATTGAATGGTATGTAGTTTTTGATTGCATTGTATAGTTTCATGAGATTATTATACTACAATGATGAAGGGAAAACATCACACACCGTGTTTCTCCTTTAATTTCATTTCCTTTATTTCTTTATAATAGTTCCTTGATAGTGGACCTTCCGTTTCTCCTCTGGTGGAAGTTGCATATAATCTCCAAACATATGCTTTAAATATATATCGTATCGTTTTGGTACTCGAATCTTCATATCTTCAAAATCCAAATACTCTGCGTCTTCTTCCATACCAAAATACTTCGTTGGTACAATTTCTCTTGTCTTATATGCTCCTGTAATGGTTCCTACATAATCTGCTTTCCATACATTTTGCTTATGAAATAATTTGTCCATACGTCGATATACTTTTTCTATCGTTAGTACCTTATATAATTTTAATGCACGACAAATTTTCAATACCTGTTGTTCCCATTTGGGCCTACTTGTTAAAATACCGGTATGAACATTTGCTGCTCCACAAAGAAAGCGAAGCAATAACACTCTTACATAATATATCTTTCTTAATATTGCATTGTTTGGTGTTCCATCAATTGGCATAATATCAAGCAAATAACCTCGTCTTTTATCCTTTGTTTCTGTTACCGTTTCTAAAAGTTCAATATTTTCATTTCGAACTTTCATAAAGTAACTTTGAAACCCTTTGGAATAACGATATTCTTCTATTATAAATGGTTTTGGAAATTTCTTTGCTAAAGAAATAAGTCTATCATAATCAGGGCGAGGCATACCTACATCAATGTCATCGTCCCATGGGATAAACCCTTTATGCCGTACTGCACCAAGTAGTGTTCCTCCGATTGCAAAATAGCGAAGCTCATGTTCTCTACAAAACTTATCAAATGCCTTTAATGCTTCTAAATCATATTGGTGCAGTTCTTCAATAAATTGTTGTTGTTTCATATTTAATTTTCCCAATAATTCTTATTTGCTGTCAATTTTAAAATCCATTCTGGTCTAAAGAAACGATACTGTTTTCCAAGGAAACGTCCAATCCATTTATGTACATTTTCTCCAAGAAAATCAAGTATCTCTAAATAATATTTTTGATTATATAAATAGGAAATAATTTCCTTTACATAACGAACATCTTCTGGAATTGTACTGCAATCACCAAGTACATCTGAATATTGTGCATAAGTAACTGCATAATCAAAATTTTGCTTTAATAAGGTTGGCCAATATTCTGTTTCTTGATAATAAACCTTTGCTTCTGCACAATACTCAATTGTACCACCATTTTTTAATAACTGTGCTACAAATAAAATATCTTCTCCTGCAATTATTTTCTTTTCAAAACCACCTTGCTGTAAAAATACATCTCTACGATACATGGCACAAACATTAAAGGAATGACAAATATCTTGTGTTGTCTTATTTTCTTCTGTAATGGTACGAGATTTTGATGGATAACGAAGCATTGTTGTATAAGCACTTAATACTCCTGTTTCACTATTCGTAATATGTCTTGCATAAGCAAGTCCTGCTCCACCTTCCATACTCCAGAGTAATTCTTCAATTAGCTTATGGTCAGCTACTACAGTATCTTGTTTCATAAAAAGGAAAAATGGACTCGTAGAACGTGCTACACCTAAATTTCTAGTAGCACCTTCATCAAATTCTGTCTCTTTCACAGGAATAATTTCTAATTGTAAAGGAAGCTTATGTCCAAAAAGCTTACGTTTTCCAAAATAGTGATAAATTTGTTTTTGTAATGTTTCACTATTTCTTTCCGAATCCCCGTTTTCTACATTCAACAAATATACTTTTGCTGGTACTACTGTCTGGTCTGCCAAAGCATCTAACAATAAAAACAACTTCTTACTTGGCTGAATTACTGGAATAATTACATCTACTTTTGTCATAAAATTCCTCCTATTACTGCTCTAACTTAATTTCGTTCCATTTTCTAATATAATAGGAGTCCATTTCTTCCCCTAAATATTGATATGTGGAACAACGACTTAATACTTCCTCACTTGGAAACGCTACTTCACTATTCTTTAATTCCTCGTCTTCAATTAACTCTTTTGCTGCTTTATTTGGTGTCGAATACATAATATATTCAAAATTCTTTAATGCAATTTCTGGGTCACACATAAAGTTAATCCATTTTTCTGCATTTTCTTTACTTTGACAATTCGAAGGAATTACCCAACAATCCAACCAAACATTAGAACCTTCTTCTGGTACGACATAAGCTAAATCTTCATTTTCTGTAATCGTATACAAAGCTTCTCCAGAGTAAATAACTCCCATCGCAGCTTCTCCACTAATCATCTTATCTCTTACTTGGTCAACAACATACGCTTGCACTACGGGATATTGTTTCTTTAATAATTCCTTTGCTTCTTCAATTTGCTCTTTATCTACCGTGTTAATCGAATAGCCTAACATATTCATTGCAACACTAAATCCATCTCTTACACTTTCAATCATTAAAATATCATTCGCATATTTTTCGTCAAACAACGCAGACCAACTTGTAATTTCTTCCTCTACCATTTTCGTATTATAAATAATACCAACGGTTCCCCAACAATATGGTACAGCATATTGATTGCCTTTGTCAAATTCTTCTGCTTGTTTTAAATAAAGTGGGTCAAGATACTGAATATTTGGAATGTTATCATAATTTAACTTAGCTAACATATCATTTGCTATCATTTTACTAATCATATAATCGGAAGGACATACAACATCATAAACAACAGAACCATTTTCAATAATTGGATACATATCCTCATTCTCTTCAAATTCGTCATAAATAACATCAATGTCATATAACTCTTCAAACATATCAATCACTTCTAAATCAATATATTCACCCCAATTATACACATAAAGTTCACCATTTGCAAATTCTTCTTTACTACAACCAGCAAACAAAAGCAATGTCATAAAAACGGCAATTAAAACAAATTTTTTCTTCATTTTGCTCTCCTTTGGAACTTACTAGAGTATGTCACTATTGATTTACTCGTAAATCAATGACTAATAATCTTTCCATTACTAATTACTGATTTCTCTCTCTACGAACTTTCTCTTGGTGAGAATCTCTTATATTGATAATCACAAGTAAAATCAATACGGAAACAAATAAAAGGGTAGAAAGTGCATACATTTCTGGCTGAATACCTTTTCGAACTTCTGCATAAATTTTCGTGGATAATGTATGCACCGATGCACCTCTTGTAAAGTGAGTAATAACAAAATCGTCCATCGACATGGTAAGTGCCATTAAAAATCCAGAAAAAATTCCCGGAAATAAATCTGGCAACACTACTTTACGAAATGCAAACCAAGGACTTGCTCCTAAATCTCTTGCT
>CALASV010000153.1 GCA_937888895.1 uncultured Clostridia bacterium
TTTAAAAGAAAGGTGGTAACAATGAAAAAGGTAGCAATATGTTTTATGTTTTTAATAATAATAGTAGGTGGAGTAGCAGGCTATTTTTTTATAAAGGATTTAAAAGAAAAGGGAAGGATAGAGGAAATAAAAAAAGGATGGTATGTTGAAATTACATATAAAGAACCTATTAGAGTTAGAAGTATTCCAAGTACAACTGGGGAAGAAATTGGTACTGTAAAAAAAGGAGAAGTATATAAAGTTTTAGATATTAATACTAAAAGTAGTGCATATTATTGGTATAAAATAGAATTTGAAGATACTGAGGGATGGATTGCATCAGGCAAAAAAAATCATTGGGTAAATGATTTTAATAATCCAAATGATATTGCAACTCCAGTTATTAAATATCACGAAGATGTATATAAAGTAGTAAGTATAAAAGATATAAATTATAAACATTTAGAAATAGTTGAAGATACAAAAGATTATAAAATAGAATTTAAAAATAAAAACGAAGATTATTAATCAAAAAGTACTATCAAAAATAGCACCCTTAATAGTTGCCTCTTTAAAGTATATATCTTTAAAAACTGCTCCTGCAAAATCCGTTCCTGTAAAAGTTACATTTTCAAAAGTTACATTTTGGAAAATTACATTAGAAAAATCTGCACCTGTTAAATTGACATTACTAAAATCTACATCTTGTAAAGTCAAATTAGAAAAATTTGCACCTGTTAAATTAGTATCACTAAAACACGCACCTCTTAAATTAGCACCAGAAAAATTTGTTCCTTTTGCACTACTTTCCTGCCAATCAGTTTGTTCTAAATTCGCACCATCAAGACATACACTATTTATCTCTGTTGATAATAATTCTATATTTTCCATATTTGCACCACTAAATTCAGCATTATTTGCCTTAAAAGTCAAACTACTATATGTTTTAGATTCTTTTTCTTCTTGTATTTGTTCTCCTACTGGCATTTTTTCTCCTTTTCTGCGAGAAAACATTCCGAATACTTCACACTTATTTATAGTCAATCAGATATTCGTAATTCGCTTCGCTATTTACTCATAACCGAATAGCTACTACCGTAGCTCATAAAATAAGTCCTAGACCCACCACTTAGTGCTTTATGCACTTGAAGTGAAGGGACTTATTTGATTCAGTTAAAACAATACTTCATATTCTCCAAAATCAGAAGCTATCAATAACTTTCCATTTTTCTGAAAATTATTTTTTATTGCCTGTATAATATAATAATTAGAAATTGCTTTATTATCAGCAATTGCCATATGTGCCGCATTAATCAAAATCTCTTTTATCGCACTTCCAGACAATTCAAAATTAGTCGCAAAAAACGAAAGGTCTATCGTATCTTTTACCTTTGCTTCTTTTGGAAGCATACTTTTCCACAACTCATATCTTATATCGGCAGAAGGCAATGAAAAATTAACTATAAAGCGAATACGTCGTTTAAAGGCATCATCCATATTGTTTAGATAATTTGTTGCAAGTATAGAAATACCTTCATAATCTTCTAATTTTTGCAGTAAATAGGCTGTTTCCATATTCGCATTTCTGTCATGAGAATCTTTTACTTCCGAACGCTTTGCAAATAAGGAGTCTGCTTCATCAAAAAATAATAAAGCATTGATATTTTTTGCTTTTTCAAACAATTTCCCGATATTTTTTTCCGTTTCACCAATATATTTACTTACCATCTGTGAAATATCAATACGATATAAATCAAGCCCCAATTCATTTGCCATCACTTGTGCTGCCATCGTTTTCCCTGTTCCTGGTGTTCCATAAAATAAAGCAGAAATTCCCCTTCCATACGGCATCTTTTTACCAAATCCCCACTCTTCTTCTAATATACCTCTATTTTTTAATTGATTACAAATCAACTTCATTTGTTTCTTCTGTTCTTCTTCCACTACCAAATCGTCCCATGTAAATACTGCATTGATAAGTGTTGCCATATTTCCTAATTGATTTGCATTTTGTTGATGTACAGCAAACACAATATCCTGTTGCATAATTGCTTTTCTATTTTCGCTACAACACTTTAACCATGCTGTTGCTAATACTTCTTGAATGCTTTTTGGAGTCAATAAATATTTGCTAGATATCAAGTTCCATAATATTTCTTTTTCCACTACATAATTCAAACTAAAAACATTCCATAATGTAGTTCTCTCTTTTACCGAAAGCATTGGCAATTCTATACTAAATCTATTCACAAAAATTTGCTTCATTTTAGGTAATTTTTGTGAAGATAACAAAAAAAACAATTGAAAATGCGTTTGAGCATATTGTAATACTTCCTCTAATAAAACTTCTTCTTCCTTTATTTCATAAAGAAAACAAACAATCGCATCCGATAAAGAAGCTTCTAAAAAAATATTATCTAACCATTCTTCTTTCTCTTCTTTATATTTTGCTAAAAGACAAATGTCAATAAATAATAAGGAAATACCAAATTGGTTTGCTACATATTTTAGTATTGTCTTTTTTCCTATTCCCTTTACACCAACTAAATTAATAACCGTAGCTACCGAAGAAGCACAATACTTTTGCAACAATTGACATACATTTTGTGCAACCTCTTGATGTATATCTAATGTAATCTTCCTTGCGTTTGTGCTAGAAAACAATTCTCCTATCTGTGCAATATTCTTTTCTATAGCATCATCACCAAATAAATATTTTGCCACTCTTTTTTTTACATATAATTCTTCACTATATACATTTTTTACTTTAAGCATTGTCTTTGATTTTTTCAGAAGGAATCGTTCTAAATTACTTTCTTCATCTGCAAGAATCGTCCAATCTTTCATAGAAAATGAACGAAATGACTCCATAATTGCTATGGCAATTCCCTTTGTTGGTGCCTGCCTAATTTGATTATGGTCTATTGCACCATAAATCAGTTCGTATTTTTTATCATATTCTACTGCTAATGCTAACAACAAACAAATCACTTCGATATTAGACAAATGAAATTCCTCTACTATATAAGTAAACCTTAAAAATACATTATTTTTACTTAAATTAGAGCGTTGTAATAAATGTACTCTTATTTTTGCTATATCTTCTCGTACTTCTCTTAATAATTCCATATGTGAATCTTGCAATTCATAAGAAGTTAATGCCATGAGAACATCATCTTTGGGAACGGGAACACCTTTTAATAAACTACCTTTTATTTCTTTCCCTGATGCTTGAAAACTAACTACAATATTTAATAAAACATCTAAAAAACAAAATAACTCTTTTATTTGCTCCTCAGAAGTTTTATAACTCGTTTGTGCTACTTCTTTTAAAAAATATTTCTCATAATATGCCATAAAAATCTTAACTATCTTACTCCTATTCTCCTACCATAAAAACGTATACCTGCTATATAATCATCTATCAATCTTACTCCAAGTCTTATCATATATCCAAAACTCAATACTTCGCCAAAAAATCGACATTTCCTCAACCAATCAATACTGTTTTTCCTTGAAATGCAAATCCATATTTCCGAATTTGCTCTCTCTGAAATCCTTTTGCTAATAATACTGTTTCATATTGCTTTTCTTCGATTTGGGCTAATGCTGATTTTAGAGTATCTTGCAAACTTTCCTCCTCATCGCCATCATACACTTTAAATTCCATTAAAAATGCTTCTTTTGTCTTATCTTTTGGTTCTAACATCACATCATATCTTCCATAACCACTTTCTCGATTCGAAGTAAGGTAATAATCTTCCATCAATTCTGTTAGAAGTCCTAACACAAAACCATGATAAAATCGTTCAGGTTCTTTTGTCCCTGTATCAAAATAACTAAAAATATTCTTTGTCATATAGTTCATATAAATGTTCATTTCTTTTATATTTCCACAAAGCATCGCTTTGATAAAATCATGATACGAAGATTCTGTCTTTCCAAACCAATCATGCACCATTCCAACAAACATATCAAATACTTCACCATTCGTTAAAGAAAGTGTATATTTTCTTCGTCTTCCTGCTCTTTTTGTTTCCTCTTTTTCTACTACTTTTAAATATCCACTCGCAAGTAATAAACTCCATATCGCAGTTTCATTTTCATCTAATACAGAATACACAAGTTGCTCGTCTACCACACATTGTATACTTTCTCTATTTAACAATGTTTCTAACTCTGTTTTGATGTGTCGATTCCCTTCTCTTAACAATTTACTCACTAAACGATTGCTACTTGTATTTGCCCAATACGCATCATATGTTTTCTTATCTAAAAAATTTAAAATAGACCATGGATTATAAATATCCGTATGTCCTCCAAATGTAAAACCATTATACCATTCTTTGACATCCTGTTGTTCTGCCTCAAGTCCATATTCTTCTAGTGCTTGAAATACTTCTGCCTCTGTAAATCCAAACATTGTTGCATATTTATTAGATGTTGTTGTTACTACTTCTAAATGATTTAAATCAGAAAAAATAGACTCTTTACTTACTCTTGTAATTCCTGTCATGATTGCTCGTTCTAAATAAGGGTTTGTTTTAAAAGTAGAATTAAATAAATTTCTAATAAAAGAAACCAACTCATCCCAATATCCATATATATATGCTTCTTGCATTGGTGTATCGTACTCATCTAATAAAATAATCACTTTTTTTTCATAATATCTACTTAAAAACTCAGATAATTTATGAATTGCCATAGAAGCTACAAATTCTTCCATCTCCATATTAATTGATGAAAAATACGCCTTTTCACTCTCTGTCAAAATATTACTTTCCAAAAGAAAATAATATTTATTATACAATGCTACAATGGTCTGAAAAATTTGCATTTTTGTCGCATAATAACTAGATTCCTTTATATTCGCAAAAGATAAACTAATAACAGGATACATACCTTGTAAGTTTCTATATTCCTCATCTTCCCAAATAGAAAGCCCTTCAAATAAACTTCCTTTTCCTGCATAATTTACAGAAAAAAATTGTTCCAACATACTCATATTTAATGTTTTTCCAAAACGACGAGGTCTAGTAATTAAAGTAACACTATCTCCACTTTTCCACCATTCTTTAATAAAGGATGTTTTATCTATATAAAAATAATTTCCTTCTCTAATATCAGAAAAACTTTGTAAACCAATTGCTACTGTTCTAATCATATAGTTTCCTGCCTTTCCTTACTGCAACATCAAAAATTTTAAGACATATTATTTTTCTTCAAAAAATATAAGATTACTGATGACTTCCATATACTTCTAGCAATTTAATTCCACTCTACTTCTTTAAAAATTCGTTCTCCATATTTATTTCTTAAATAAGTGCGTTGTGTTTCACTAAGTTCTGCTTGACCTATATTGATTGCTTTATCCAAATTTCTTGCCTTTTCTAAATTATCTACATCTTTTAACTCTGCTCTCACTAAAAGTGCTTTTTCTAAATTGACATCTTCAAAATCCACATTATTAAATTGGGTTGCATAAAATCGTGCACTTCTTAAATCTCGTCCATAAAAATCTATATTACTTAACCTATTACTACCAAAATTTGCTTGTTCTAATTTTGTATTTTTAAAATTTAAGTTGTCCCATTTTCCTATAAATTCTACTTGCCTTGCATCTGCACCTGTGAAATTTACTTTCTTAGCTCCACCTGAATTTGACATCGTTGCTTTATTTAAATAGGCATCCTTCAAATCCATTTTATCCATTTCTGCAAATGATAAATATAATTGTTCCGCTTTTGAATAGTTCTCAATTTCAGCATAACTATATGCTA
>CALASV010000154.1 GCA_937888895.1 uncultured Clostridia bacterium
TATTCGCAAAGCTGTAATTATGAGAGATGGTTGTAAATGTATGGAGTGCGGAAAATCAAATATAAAATTAGAAGTACATCATATAAAACCCCGAAGGCGAAATGGTTCTAACACACTTGATAATCTAATTACGCTATGTGAAAAATGCCATGATAAAACAGAGGGAGTTGAGGAAGTATTTATGGATAAATATTTGGCAATGTTGCAATCTTCGGATAATAAATATCTGAATTACGCAGAACATGTAATGCTAGGTAAAACATGGCTTCGACAAGAACTTTCAGAACTTGGAAAACTGTACATTACAACAGGAGGAGATACAGCAAATAAGCGAATTGATTGGAATATAGAGAAATCGCATTCGAATGATGCGATTTGCATTACGGATGTAAAACCAGATAGTGTAGAAATAAAAGATTGGACGATTAAGCCAATGAGACGTAAGAGCAAAGCAAAAACAGATACTGTTTTAGGAATGAAACATCGAGATTTGGTTTCTTATACATTTAAAAATGGAGAAACACATAGAGGATATGTAACTGCGTTATATCCGAAGTTAAACGCCTTAAATTTTCAAAGTCCTACGAAACATTGTAAAAAAGTAAATGCGAAAAAATGTAGGTTACTTTGGAGATTTCATAAAATTTATTGGTTAGATAATGTGATATAGGTATATTTGAGTATATTTAGACACAATAGACCATATTTTTAAAAGGAGATAGAAAAAATGTCTGGACATTCTAAGTTTGCGAATATTAAGCATAAAAAGGAAAAAAATGATGCAGCAAAGGGTAAGATTTTTACAAGAATTGGTCGTGAAATTGCAGTTGCTGTAAAAGAAGGTGGTTCTGATGTCAACAATAATAGTAAATTAAAAGATATTGTTGCAAAGGCAAAGGCAAATAATATGCCAAATGATACAATTGACCGTAGTATTAAAAAAGCAGCAGGTGAAGGAAACAATGTAAATTATGAATTTGTTTCTTATGAAGGTTATGGACCAAGTGGTATTGCAATTATTGTAGATGCCTTAACTGATAATAAAAATAGAACAGCTGCCAATGTAAGAAATGCATTTACAAAAGGAAATGGTAATGTAGGAACGCAAGGCTGTGTATCCTTTATGTTTGACAAAAAAGGTCAAATTATCATTGATAAAGAAGAATGTGAAATGGATGCCGATGATTTAATGATGTTAGCTTTAGAAGCAGGTGCAGAAGATTTTGCTGAAGAAGAAGATAGTTATGAAATCATTACAGACCCAGAAGCATTTTCCACAGTATTTGAAGCATTAGAAGAAGCAAAAATTGTAACCGTTTCCGCAGAAGTGACAATGATTCCTCAAACATGGGGTACTTTAACCGATGAAGGTGACATTAAGAACATGAACAAGATTCTTGATTTATTAGATGAAGATGATGATGTTCAGCAAGTATATCATAATTGGGACGAATAAATAGAAAACAGTCATAGTTGCAATGGTTTCATTGTAACTGTGGCTATTTTTATTATACAAGGGAAAAAGTACCTACGAAGGAAAAATGACACAGATTTGCCAACAATAAGAAGTAAGATAAGAACAAGGTTTTTGGACTTTTCCTAATGATTTTGTATCTTTTGGACGATATATAAAACAGTAGAAAAGTACAAAAGAAAAACTAGAAAAAGAATGTGATAGAAAGAAGGGATTAGCATGAAAAAACAAATAAAACAAGCAATTAGTTTTTTGATGGCAGTTTGTTTGTTAGCAGGAAATTCTTATGTTAATGTAGGGACTTCTGCTGTAATGATAACCGATTGGGTGGAAGAAACAGGGGAAACGAAAGAGCAAGAAGTACAACAGGCAAAAGAGCCATGGTTGTTAAGTAGTTTTCAAGAATTTTTTAATACGAAAGCACAAAGAGTAAGTGCAGCTACTGTATCAAATGATGAATTTAAACTTATGAAGGGAGTAAATACAGGAGCAAATGAAGTAGAAATTATTGAACATGATGGCACTTATTCTTTTCAAGTATTCACAAAAGTTGACGAAACTTTAAAAAAAATTACAAGTGTTGAAACGGATAGTAAAACGGAAAAAGTTGTGACTGTGGATAAAGATGATTTGCAAGACGGTAAGTTTCGATTGACAGCGAACAATGCAGGTATTGAGGGAATTACGATTACAGTAGAATCAGAAACGGGAGAACCAAAGATGTTATACATGACAGTGGTAGTTCCGTTAGAAATAAATAAACAAGATGATAATTGGTTTGCCAAAAATGAAAATAATGCAATCCTTGTTTTAGATACAGAGAATCAAGAGATAAAAGAAAAGGGGTATCAAGTAAAATTGAAAGGAAGTTTAAATTCCAATGACCCTAATAAATTTAATGCTACGAATGAAGTTGTACAATGGGTAGATGATTATGACCATAATGTGATTGAAATAGATGCACAAAAAGGTATTATTATTCCAAAAGCTGCTGGTACAACAAAAGTTACAGTAAAGTTGTTAAAGGCAGATACAACAAAGGGAGTTAGTAAAGCAGACAAAGAATTTACTTTTCAAGTAATTGTTGCACCAAAAGGATTAGATGAGGAAGAAAAAGAACAATCGAAACCTAATTTAGAAGTAACAAAAGAAGATAACAATCAAGTAGAGTTAGTCACAAATATAAGTTCAGCTTTTCAAATAGATTGGAAAGTAGATAAACTGACTTATGATAATAAAAATGTGGCTGTAGAAACTCCAATTGATATACAAACAACAGATTTTTTTGATTGGGAAGTAAAAGAAGGAGATTTAGTAAAAATAGCACTTTCTAATTTAAAAGCAGGTACGTATCGAGTAAGAGGACATCTTGTGAATTTGGATAGTTTTGACGAAGATTTTCGAAACAAGTTTGGAGACAAGACGTATGTAGAATTTAATATTGTAGTTTATATGAATTTTGAGAATGGAGAAGAAATTCGTATGAATACAGGTGGTGATATTTTTAGTATTTTAGGTACTTCCAATCTTTCCAAAGAAGATTTTAAAAATTTGATAGGTATCAGTTATCATAATAGTAATGATATTCAAACAGACTTAGAAAATTCTTTAATTATCAATGAAGAAGAAGGGCAAGTGATTAGTGGTAGTAATGGTGGAAAATCAATTCAAGTAGAAGTAACGTATGGACAAGATAAAAACAACTTACATATTTATGAAAGAAGTATGTTAACTAAAATGGAAAATGAAATGGGTGGACGTTTGGCTTGGATATATAATTTTTATATTATTGATGCAATTTCATTAAGTAGTACAGAGTTAACTGTGTATACAAATTCTACTTCTTATTTAAAATTATTAACACAAAATCATAAAGAAGAAGTAATATGGAGATTTCAAGATAGTGCAGGAAATGAATATGAAACAAATGAATATATTGTAATCGAAGAACAAAATGAGATAGGAACAGAAGTTGCTATTAAAGTGGTTAGTAGTAAGGCACCAAGTGAACCTATTAAAATCGTAGCTTATCAAGAGATTAATGGGGTTAAAAA
This sequence comes from uncultured Clostridia bacterium, assembly GCA_937888895.1. Classification (GTDB taxonomy): domain Bacteria; phylum Bacillota; class Clostridia; order Lachnospirales; family Lachnospiraceae; genus SIG299. The sequence continues at coordinate 3,529 of CALASV010000154.1, forward strand.
GTCTGCTGTTTGTACGATTACTGTGTTACAAGCAATTGAAACGATTGATTTAGTAATAGTAAAAGAAGGAAAAGAACAATCCGTAGAAACGATTGAATTAAATCGAAATGAACCTCTTTGGATTGGAGCAAAGATAACACCAGACCAAGGAAAGTTAGATGAAAATGTTAGAACAATTTATTGGTCTATTTCAGATGAATCTGTCTTTGAAATTAGTCAAGAGGAGGATGATGGTGTTATAATTATTGCAAAAGGTCCAGGAACAGCTGTATTAACAGCATTAGATGCCAGAAATGTAGTAATGGATTCTTGTATTATTACCGTAACTGATATAGCATCAGGTATTACAATTAAAGATATTAAAGATACTTTAACATTAAAGTTTGTGAAAGGTGGAACGTATCCATTAATAGCAGAAGTAAAACCAGCTGGTAATAATCAAAAAATTACTTGGGATTCTGGAAATGAAAAAGTTGCTCGAGTAAATAGTAATGGTTTAATTACATTTGTTGGACCTGGTGAAACAACAATTTCTGCGTCTGTAATTGGGGAAGATAAAGAAGGTAATCCAATAACATATACAGCAAAATTTTTACTGATATTAGAAAATTCTACAGCAGGTGTTTCCTTAAATTATAGTAACGTGGAATTGTATGTAGGGGAAGACCCAAAACAGTTGACTGCTATAGTACTTCCTGCTAATGCTGCAAATAAAAATGTAGAATGGATTTCGTTTGATACGTCTATTGTAGATGTAGATGATACTGGTTTGTTGACAGCAAAAAGTGCTGGTAAAACACAAGTTATGGTAAGGACAGAAGAAGGTGGTTATTATGCACTTTGTTCTGTTACAGTAAAGCAACAAGCAATGGGTGTTAGAATGAGTTATACAGAGATTACTTTAAATGTAGGTGAGTATTTTGATATGGATGTTACAGTGACTCCAGTCAATGCTACAGAGGCCTCCTTATTATGGGAATCTTTACATACCAATATTGTAACAGTTTCGTCTACAGGTAGAATTACAGCCCGTGCTGTTGGTACAGGAACCGTTATGGTAAAAACACAAAGTGGTTCTACTTCATTTTGTACAGTTACTGTAGTGCAACCAGTATTTTCTTTGGAATTAGATGAAAGTGAAATTACTATTGATATTGGGGAAACATTTATATTAGAACCTATATTTCAACCAACAAATCCATCCAATACAGAAGTTGTTTGGTCTAGTAGTAATGAAGATGTAGCAGAAATTGATGAGTTTGGTGAAGTAACAGCTCTTGCTGGTGGTACTTCAGTAATTACTTGTGAGTCTGTGGATGGTGGATATCGTGCCTATTGTTTAGTTACAGTAATAGAACCAGTAGTAGAAATTATAATGAGTCCAGAAACATATCGTCTTGGTCTTGGAAAAACATATACATTGACTGCAACAGTAACGAATCATGGTACAGCAAGTAATTCTGACATTGAGTGGAGTTCTTCCGATGAAAGTGTTTGTACAGTAGATGAGAAAGGAAGAATTACAGGTGTAGATTATGGTTATGCAACAATTACAGCTGCGGCAGCAGATAATTTGGGTGCTTTTGCAACTTGTGAAGTAAGAGTTATTCGTGAAATAACTTCAATTAAGTTAAATCATACAACATTAACAATAATTCAAGGAGAAAGTGCAACATTACAAGCAAATGTGCAACCATCAAATGCTTCTTATTTAGAAACAAAATTTTCTTCTAGTGATGAGTCTATTGCAGTGGTAGATGAAGATGGTATGATTACAGCATTAAATCCGGGTTCTGTTATTATTCGTTCGGAAGCAAGAGATAATAGTGGAAAATATGCAGTTTGTTATGTGACGGTTATTGCTCCAATTGTAGCCACAGGAGTTACTGTTTCGGATAAGGAAATTGTATTGACTCCAAAAGAACAAAAACAAGTAGTTATTTCCATGAAACCAAGTAATGCGACAGATACAACAACATGGACTTCGAATAATGAAGCTGTCGCATCAGTGAATAGTCAAGGTGTGATTACTGCACATACAACAGGAACAGCAACGATTACTGTTATGACAAGTTCTGGTAAGATGGCAACGGTAGCAGTTACTGTATTAGGGCTTAGTAGAACAACATTAGAACTTCCTATTTATACAAAATATTCGAAATTAGTAGTAGATGGAGCAGTAGGAACGGTTCGTTGGGATGTAGCTGACCCAAGTATTTGTGAAGTAAATAATGGTATTATTACAGCAAGAAAACTTGGCACAACTAAAGTTACAGCAACGATTAATGGACGTACTTTGACTTGTACAGTAAAAGTCGTTCGATAAGAAAGGAGCAAGCCTTTTCGTGTTACAAAGTCTTCATGTGAAAAATTTTGCAATTATAGACGAGACGGAAGTAGACTTTCGTGAGCATCTAAATATAATGACCGGTGAAACCG
>CALASV010000155.1 GCA_937888895.1 uncultured Clostridia bacterium
CAACCAACCCTGCAATTGTCCACCCACATGCCGGTGCCACTGTAGCACCTTCCAGTAAATCTGAATGTGAAAAACTGATATTATCCTTAGCTATGTCTGTCATTTCCGGAATATAATTAATCTCACACTTTCCACCATTTTCTATATTCTGAAAGGAAGTTTCCCCCGATTCAATATATATATTAATCAAATTTCTTTTTTTCTCCGGAAAAGTAATTTCCACACTTTCAGGATTTACATATTCTTCCCTAATAAAGTTAGACTGTTGTATTTGATTTTTGCAAAACTCAATAATTGCAAATTCCTGCTCTGCTGACATAAATATAAGTATAAACCAAGACAGAAAAATGGATGTATAAATGTATTGCTTTAAATCCACTCTTATTTTTTTATTTTTAATGACAGATATTCTAAATTTGTACGAACATCAAAGTACATTAAATCCTAATATGCCATTGCGAGGTTTTATGTACATGGCGAAATTATGGCAAAATTGGATTCAAAAAAATCAGAAAAATATTTATAAAAATAAATTAGTCAAGTTGCCAACACCACATTATGCTGTTTTTTATAATGGGACAGAAGAAACCGAAGATAAATATGAATTATATTTATCTGATGCTTTTGAAAAAACACAAAAAAATAGAAAATATGAATGGACAGCAGAGGTTTACAATATCAATATTGGAAAAAATAAAGAATTAATGGAACAATGTAAAGCATTAAGAGAGTATGCTAGTTTTATACAAATGATTCGAGTGTATTATAAAGAAACAAAAGATGGGATGTTAGCTATTAAAAAAGCACTAAAAGAAGCAATTAATCAAAATTATTTAGATGGATATTTTCAAAAAGAAAAGGAGGAAGTGTTTATGACCACCTTATTTGAAGTAAACAGAGATATTTATGAGAATGACCTTCGAGAAGAAGGACGAGAACAAGGACGAGAAGAAGGACGAGAACAGGGACGAGAACAAGAAAGAAAAAAAATTGTTTTTGCTATGTATCAAAGTGGTATTCCAATGAAACAAATAGCATCTATTATAAAAATAGATATGGAAGAATTAGAAGAAATGTTATTGGATAAATAAAGTATCTTATTATACTACCACTGAAAGAAACTTCCCTTTCATTTTTTACCCACAAACAATGAGGTGCTGTCACTTTAAAGTAACAGCACCTTTTCTACTATACTATCTTCTATTATTTCATTTTACAAATCCACAAGTAGAGTGTATTCTCTTTTCTCCACATCCTAATCGTACTGCAGTCAAATTGCATTTTTCACAAACTTTTTCATACGTATCTACTTTTGTTGTTATCGTACAATCTTGATACACTTGTTCTTCGATTCCTGCTTCCTTTTTTATTTCTCCACAAAAATATAAATGTTCTTCTGTAAAAGAGTACTTCTGTTCGTTCTTTACTTGCATCGAATGTGGTACACAAAATTCAGTCTTTGGTATCGTTGCGACAATATCTCCTTCTTCTGGTACTAAATATTCTACTGGTATCGTGAGTTCTTCCGTCTTCACAAAGAAATCTTCTTTTGTTACTGTTTCTACACAAAAACGAACTAAACAAGGTTCTTTTATTCCATCGGAAGAATACAAGCCATATACTCGTCTTCCATCCGTATATAACTGACCTATTTTACCATACCTATCGGGTGTTATCATAGCATCTGCCCATATAAATTGACTTGTTCTTATATCCATACGATATAAATATTCCCCATCCGTAAACCACATCGTATCCCCATTATCTGTCATAGTAAATGAAGAAAATTCCTCTATTCCTTCTCCAAAACAGTTCTCCGTTTCATATTTTGCATACTGATTTTCGCGTATAATTTCCCCTTTTACATTATAAACTTTCTTACTTTGTGTTTTTAAATGAAAGGTAGAAATAACCGAACTACCTAATTGCATCGAATATATCATATCATTCACTACACAATACTGAAAATCTCCAATATTAATCGGAATAGTATCTTCTTCCCCTTTTGTTCTACTTACTAAAGTTACTTTTGCTGGTTGTGCCGTATCTTCTGCTAAAGGATAAGAAAAATAATAATCTCCCCAACCTTCTTTCCCTTGATTGGTTGTATCTTTGATTGGCTCACTTTCCCCAAAAGGTAATGTATAATACGACACCATTACACGAGTGATATTATCTTCTTTCGAAACAACCTCACTATAATAAAAATGGATTCCTTGTGCATTGATATTTAATTTATGGTTTTCTCCACCTTGTATTGTTCCTACAGCATATACTAACTCTACTTCTTTTGTATCTTTTTTATAACGATAAATATCTCCTACCTTTTTTTCTTCGATATCTTCGCTTACCATAAAGTAAACATAGTCTTCCCAAACATATACTTCTTTCACTGGTAATGCTACGGCTAATTGTACAGTTCCATCTTTCATCTCATATAAATAATTATCTCGATTTTGATTTACAAAATAAACGGTTTCGTCTTTATCTAGGCAAAATAGAGAAGCTCCACTTTCCCTATCTCTTGTAAACTTTCGATTCATCCCATTACAAGCTTCTGTATCAATGTCGATATCCATATTGATTGGATAACCAAGAGGAACTTCTGTCGGAGTTGGAGTAGCTTTTGTCTTATCAAGTGCCTGCGTTGGCATGGAAGTAACACCATTCAAAACAATCATGTTACTTCCTTCTTCTTCTACTTCTTTTACAGGTTCTGCTTGTCCACAACTACAAGGAAAGAAACATAATATTAAAAGCAAAACTCCTTTTTTCCAATATCCTTTTAACAAACTTGTCTTATTTCCCATAAGTAACTCCTTTACTTAACTATCAAGCAGATATTCATAATTCGCTTGACTACTTACTCCTACTTATTCTCCTACATAAATTTGTAACTTTCGTTCCATTTCCTGTATCATTTCCTCTAATTCCAGTTCTCCATCTAAATATGCCCAAAAGTCATTCCGATAAATCTCTCTATCCATTTGAAAAACTACTGTTCCATCTTTAAATACTTCATAGTATTCTTTTATAAATGGAACATCCGTATATAATGTTTCATCTTCTAATAAAAATGTATCCTTTTGACTCATCATATACTTACAAAACTCAGAAATATACTCTAAGGTAAACTCTAAATTATTCGCTTCTGGATTTACTGCAATTAATGCCACTGTTCCGATATTCCCCATATCTTTTGACATCTTTGGCATTGTTGATACCCCTATTATATCAGAGTTCCCTAAACACTCCACATCGTCAGACAAAGGTGCTAATTGTATATCATACAAAAAATATGGGATTTTTTCTAATTGTTCTTGTGTATAAGTACGGTCGGTACCTACATAATGAACTCCCGTTGATGCAGCATAAATATAAGCTTGATCTAACATCAATGTTCCTGCATTTTCATTTATTTGTTTTACTTGTTTTGCATATTGGCGAAAAGCTTCGGTATCAAAGCTATCATATACCTCTAAATATTGAAAAAATAGGTTTTCTATCAACATATAAGTAGAAATAGTTCCTTTTTCTGGTTCTTTTGTTTCTATTTGTTCTACTAAAGTTAAAAATTCGGAAAAATTCATCTTCGATAAATCTACTTCTCGCATCGCACTATATTCCTTATGATAGGTTAATGCTGTCGTTGTTACTTCTACTGGAATCATCCAAATATCTCCGTCTTCATTTGTCGCTGCTTCTTTTAAATAAGGAAAACAAGCATCCAAATATTCCATTACTCCGGGTACTTCATTCAATGCATAAAATGCCCCTTTTTCTTTCAAATTATAAGAAATCGCATCTCTACTAGACAATAAATAAACATCAAAATCCGAATCCCTCGCTAATACTTTCAATGCATAATCTTGTGCACCTAGTAATGTTTTCTCCACTAAATATCCATTATCATATGGCTCAGTTGCATATCCATCATCATATAATAACATATGAATTGGTGTATTGCCTTTAATTAAGTCATTCACACCAATACGCTCTACTCCTTCTGGTAAAAGATAAAAAGAAAATCCTCTCTGATAAACAGGCAACATTTTTATCCAAACATCCTTACTTGAAAGCTTTGCTTCTACCCCATCTTTTGTTCCATAATATAAATCATTCGTTTTCTGAAACAAAAATCCATCTTTACATTGTACCATACCATAAATTAGTTGTTGTTTTTTACTCCATCCTACTTCATTTAAAATTACTTTTTCTGGGTCAAATTCTAAAAATCCAAATCCTTTTTCCTCATTATAGTGATAAATGACTAACGTATCTTTACTTGTTCCTACAATATCAATTGGAAAATCAACTGGAAGCGTTTCTTCTTTTATCGTTTCCTCTCCTAATTTAATTCGACTAACACATTCTCCTCGATATTCATAATCATC
>CALASV010000156.1 GCA_937888895.1 uncultured Clostridia bacterium
GGTGATATTATTACAGATGAAGCAGCAGAATTTCAAGGTGGTGTAGGTACTGCAGGTAGTGCGAATATTGGTAAGCGTTATGCAATGTTTGAAGCAATTCATGGCTCTGCACCTAGAATGGTGTTAGAAGGCAGAGATAAGTATGCTGACCCATGTAGCGTGATTCGTGCAGCAGCAATGCTTCTTGGTCACATTGGTTATAATGATAAGGCAGATAAGTTATATCGTGCATTAGATATTTGTACAATTACAGAAAAGAAATATGTGATTACTGGTAGAGATACTGGTGTAACAGGTGAAGAGTTTGCAAACTATATTATGGATACAATTGCAACAATGGAGTAGAAAGAGAAGGTTGTAAACCAATGGGAGAGAGCAGAGACAAAAACGAAGTAACGGATAAATATTCACTAAGGTGGAGAGTATTTCATAAGCTTCGAGAGGATATTCTCTCTGGGAAATACAGCGAACATGAAGAATTAAAAGAAGCAACAACTGAATTGATGAAAAATCAAACTCTTGCTAATCAAAATATGGCAAGAGTTAGAGGGGTTAGTTAGTATTGTACCAAATAAAGGTGCTTATGTAACTGGAATTTCTCAAAAAGATATTCACGATATTTATGTGATTCGTTCCTATTTAGAAGGATTAGCAGGAAAATGGGCTTGCGAACACATAACAGAAAAAGAAATTGAAAATATAGAAGAAATTATATATTTATATGAATTTCATGCAAAAAAGAAACATTATGAACAATTAGTAGAATTAGATAATAAATTTCATGAATGTATTTACCGTGCTTCAGGAAGTAAGATTTTAGAACATGAGCTGACAACATTTCATCAATATGTAGAGCGTATGCGAAAAAAATCGCTTGGAAAAGAAGAACGTGCAATAAAAGCAAATGAAGAACATAAGGCTATTTTGGAGGCGATTCGTCAAAGAGATGGAGCGTTAGCAGAAAAATTAGCACATGAGCATATTATTCAAACAATTAAAAATATGAATAAAGAAGGATTATGATGAAACAAACTATTAGTTTTGCAGGAAAGTTATTTGGATGTTTCTTGCCATTATTTGTTGCGTATGGTTGTCAGCTTATTATTTCTTTTGCTGGTGTATTTATTTATACAATAGTTGCAACAGCAAAAGGGTTGGCAGAAGGTATTCCAGAAGAAGAAGTGTTTGTTTTTGTAGAAGCACAACTATTAAATCCAAATTTTCTTATGATAATAACAGCAATTGCAACAGCAACTACTTTATTACTTGGAGCTCTTTGGTATAAAAAACATCGTCCGTTTAATGATTTTTCACTAAAAGAAGTATCAAATGGAACATTATTTCTTTCATTAGTTTTGATGGGTATAGCATTACAAGTATTAGTTTCTATGTGCTTAAATGCAATATATCCATTATTGCCACAAATATTAATTGAACAATATGATGCGTTAATGGAAACATTACTTGGTGGAAATGTACTCTTATCTTTATTTGTAACAGTAATTTTAGCACCATTGGCAGAAGAACTGTTATTTCGTGGTGTTACATTAAGAAAAGCAACCAAAATAATGCCATTTTTCTTAGCTAATATATTACAAGCAGTATTGTTTGGAATTTACCATGGAAACTTAATTCAAGGAGTATATGCTTTTGCTATTGGACTCATTCTTGGTTATGTGGCAGAATATTTTCATTCTATTTGGGCATCTATATTATTACATGCATTTGTGAATGGTTCAGCAGAAGTATTATCTCATTTACCAGTTTTTTTAACAGAAACTTTGTTAGGTATTGTAGTAATTTCCATAGTAGGTGTAATATTTTTAATAATTGCAGTAAAAATGTTTCCGAAAGCAAAAGAAAATAGTAATAAAGTAAAAATTTACTGAAAATTCATTTGACGAATAGTCAAGAGGAAATTATAATAGATAAGGAAAAGAGAAAAGGCAGATAACAACTATCTGCCTTTTCCATTCTTCGAAGGAGGCGATGGCGATGGTTGAAATTTTTAAAACTATGGAAGATAAAACATTTATTCGGATGGATAAGCCAGAGAAGGACTGCTGGATTTCCATGACAAACCCCACGCCACAAGAAATAAGTCAAATTTCCGAGAAATGTCAGTTAGAAGAAGATGTACTTAGAGCAGCATTAGACCCAGAAGAGCGTGCCAGATTAGAAGTAGAAGAAGAATATACATTAATTGTAATAGATATTCCTGTCATTGAAAAAGAAGAAGTAGAAAGTCAGGAAAAAGATAGATATATTACAATGCCTTTGGCAATTATTAGTATCAAAGATATGATTATTACAGTATGTTTGTTGGAAACACCAGTATTAACACATATTAAGTCAGGTAGAATGAAAACATTTTGTACTTATAAGAAGACGAGATTTATTTTGCAGATTTTTTATCGTGTAGCAACTCAGTTTTTGCAGTATCTTCGTGCGATTAATCGTCAAAGTGAGTTAATTGAGGATAAACTTCATGTATCACAAAAGAATAAAGAATTATTTGAACTTTTGGAATTACAAAAAAGTTTGGTATACTTTACGACTTCTTTACGTGCCAATGAAGGTGTCTTTGAAAAAATGTTGAAAAATGAAAAAGTAAAACATTATCCAGAAGATGAAGAATTACTAGAAGATGTTATTATTGAGAATAAACAGGCAATGGAAATGGCGAATATTTATAATGGTATTTTAGGTGGTATGGTAGATACATTTGCTTCTGTTATTAGTAATAATTTAAATATTGTTATGAAATTTTTAGCTACGGTAACGATTGTTATGTCAATTCCAACAATGATAGCAAGTTTTTATGGAATGAATGTACCATTACCAGGAAAAGATAATCCGTATGGATTTTATTATGTGTTAGGTTTAGCTGTTATTTTGGCTGCATTAGTAACTTTAATTTTTCATAAAAAAGATATATTCTAAAAGAAAGGGAAATTATGGGAAAATGGTTGTATAAAATGGAATATAAGTATGGAAAATATGCGATTCGCAATTTACCAATGGTATTGATTATTTGTTATGCCGTTGGATATTTATTAGAACTTGTCGCACCCAATATCATGAATTATCTTTATTTAAATCCATACTTAATTTTACATGGACAAATATGGAGATTATTTACTTGGATATTGATTCCACCAGAAAGCTTGAGTATGTTTACATTGATTATGTTGTATTGTTATTATTCCCTTGGACTTTCGCTAGAACAAACATGGGGAACATTTCGATATAATGTTTATATTTTTTCTGGAATGCTTTTTACTATTTTAGGAAGTTTTGTACTTTATGCAATTGCAAATATCCAATTTGCTGAAGTAATTGAAAGTTTAGGTGAGAGTGGTGCGAAAGATGTATTTACAACGTATGGAAGTGTATTGATTGATGGAGAAAAAACACTTTTACCAGCGATTGGATTTTATCAGTTTAGTACGTATTATATCAATATGTCGATTTTACTTGCTTTTGCAGCAACTTATCCAGATATTCAGTTTTTATTTATGTTTTTAATACCAATTAAGGCAAAAGTGATTGGTATTATAGATGTTGTGTTATTAGCATACAGTTTCTTGATGGGTGATTTATCAACAAAAATAGTAATCGTAGCATCGTTGCTTAACTTTATTTTATTTTTCTTTTCTACTAGAAATTATAGCCGTATTTCACCATCGGAATATAAGCGAAAAGCAGAGTTTCATAAAAAGATGCGTCAGGCACAACAGGCAGGGAATGCAACAACATATCGAGGAAGAAATGTAATTACAAGACATAAATGTGCGATTTGTGGACGAACCGAATTAGATGATGAAACATTAGAATTTCGTTTTTGCTCTAAATGCGAAGGCAATTATGAATATTGCATGGACCATTTATATACACATGAACATGTAAAACGTATTGTACCATCTGGACCAGATGGGAAATAAGAGAAATTTTGGAGGAACTACCATGGGAAAATCAGTACGACAATTATCAGGGGAATTAAAAGGAGGAAGAAATTTAGAACAAAATTTACCAGACTTGATGCAAAGAATGGCATCAGCGTATGGAATGCTTTCTTTTTATAACTTGGATATGGAACTTTCGATGTTTTTAGAGTCGAAAGCAGAAGGCAGAATAAAAACAGGAAGAACGATTCGAGAATTAGAAGAAACAATTACTAAAATTATACAGGAAACATTGTTAGTACCATTTTCGCCAGAAGTATATGAAGCTTCGATTAAAGAGTTGATAGAACTTCGTGAAAAAGTGATTTATCGTATGGATATTTTGACTGCTTATACGGATTTATTTGTATTATATGAGTATATTATGAACCGTTTAGAAGCACAATTTGAACAAAAAGAACTTTCTAAAACGATAGACGATGATGAAGTA
>CALASV010000157.1 GCA_937888895.1 uncultured Clostridia bacterium
TTAGCAACGAAAACGACTGCGTAGCAGTCAAATCGAGCTGTATGGCTGAACTGTTGGATATATAAAGTTTACCAGAAGCTTCTTGCCCAAGTAACTAAAGAACCATGATGTGTATTATTGAAAACATCTCGTTTCATTTGGTCGGTAACTGGACCATTTTTTCTCATTTTTCCTAAAATTACTTCATGAAGTTCTTCAATTTCCATTTGCTCATAAGGTTTTGTTAAATCAAGAGGTTTTTTTGGTGTTTCTATTGAAACTTCTTCTTTCTTAGGTGTTACTTTTGGTAAGTCAATTGTTACAGTTGGTTTCTTTTCTTCTGTTTTTATAGGAGTTGTTTTTGGTGATTCTATTTGTTTGGTTGTTGTTTCTTCTGTTTTTGTAGAAGTTGTTGTTTTTTCTTCTACTTTTGTAGCTTCTTTTTTTAGAAGTTCTATTTTTTCAGAATTGTTTTCTATTGTTTCTTTTATAGCAGAAGGAATCCAAATTTCACCTGCATTTCCATCTATTTCAGCAGAAAGATTACCATTAGTTACTGTAATAGTTTGTCCAGAAAATGCTCCTGTATAAGTGCCATTTGGAGCAGAAGCACGAATAGTAAAAGGATTATCATCATTATTTACCATAACAATAACAGAAGTGTTATTATAGTTTCTAGCAAAGGCATATTGTCTTGTCGTGAGAGAAAGTTCCTTATAATCACCATAACTTAATGCTTTTGTTTGTTGACGAATGCTACCTAAACGAGTAATAAATTTAATATAAGGATTTGTTTTTGCTTTTTCTTCCCAATCTTCGAATACTAATTGTGGACGAATGGCAGTATCTGCTTCTGCACCACGACCTTTTTTGCCTTCGATAGCAAATTCTGAGCCATAGTAAATGGATGGAATACCTGGTAATGTATATAATAAAATATGCACAGGTGCAAAGCCATTTGGTGTACTTAATTTAGAGATAATACGCTCTACATCATGATTATCTACAAAATTGTAAAGTTTTAAACGAGTACCACCCATATCATAAAGACGTTTTACTGTATGAGCAATTTCAAAGAAATTGTGGTCATTATATCCAGAATATAATGCTTTGTGTAAGTGATAATTTGTCACAGAATGGAGAGTATCTGCATTTGCCCAACGAATATAATCTCCGTGAATTACTTCGCCCATAAGCCAAAATTCAGGCTTTACTTCATTTGCTGTTCTACGAAGTTCTTTCATAAAATCAAAGTCTAATACATCAGCTGCATCTAAACGAATACCATCTACATCAAATTCCTCTACCCAATAGCGAATGACATCACAAATATAATTTTTTACTTCAGGATTTCTTTGATTTAATTTTGCTAAAAGATTGTAGCCACCCCAGTTATCGTAAGAAAAGCCATCATTATATTCATTGTTTCCCCAGAAGTTTACATTACAATACCAATCTCTATATCTGGAATTTTCTCTATGTTGCTTGATATCTTGGAAGGCAAAAAAGTCACGTCCGGTATGATTGAATACACCATCAAAAATTACTCGAATGCCTTCTTTATGACATTCTGCTACAAAGTTTTTTAATGTTTTGTTTGTGCCTAAACGACTATCTAATTTTTTATAGTCTGTCGTTTCATAACCGTGTCCTACAGATTCAAATAATGGACCAATATAAATCGCATTACAACCAATGGATTTAATATGTGTAATCCAAGGTAATAATTTGTTTAATCGTTCTACTGGTTCTCCATATTCATTTTTTTTAGGTGCTCCTGTCATACCCAGAGGGTAAATATGATAAAATATCGCTTCATCATACCATGCCATGTGCTAAGTCCTCCTAGTTTCATTTTTATTGGATAATTAGTTGCTGTAAATTTTAATATTGTTTGTTATTATCCATATATATATTACACTAAAAATAGAAAAAATTCTACTAATATTATATACAAAATGATAAATAAACGACTTTTTTGTAAAATTGTTGGAAAAATCAAGTGATTTTTACTATTCATATAAATTGTATGGTATAATAAAGATTAATGAATGGAAAAATTGTATAAATTATAAAAAATACAAAGGAGAATAAAAAAGATGACAAACAAAGTTGTATTTATTGATACCGAAGTTAGTGTGAAAGAGAAAAAAGTATGTGATATTGGAGCAATTAAGGACGGAAATATGATATTACATTGTAATTCTATAGCTAAATTTTATCATTTTATTGCAGATGCAAAGTTTATTTGTGGTCATAATATTATTCATCATGATTTAAAATATCTTCCATTTGCAGAAGAAAAGAAATTAAAAACGAAAGCAATTGATACACTTTATCTTTCGCCATTATTATTTCCAAAACGTCCGTATCATTCTTTATTGAAAGATGATAAATTACAAACAGAGGAATTAAATAATCCAGTTAATGATTGTAAAAAAGCACAGCATTTATTTTATGATGAGGTGACTGCTTTTTTGCTTCTTCCTTGGAAAATGAAACAAATTTTTGCTTGTCTTCTTTATAAATTAGAGGAATTTTCTGCTTTTTTTGAGTATATGAAATTTAAGCCATATTTTTCTAATGTGATAGGATTAATTCATAAAGAGTTTGAAGGGAAAATATGTGCAAATGTAGATTTAAAACCATTGATTTTAGATTCTCCAAGAGAGCTTGCGTATGCTCTTTCTTTGATTTGTGTACAAGATAATTATTCGATTACGCCACCATGGCTTCTTCATCAGTTTCCTAAAATTGAAGTGATTATGAAAGTACTTCGTAATACTCCTTGTGTGAATGGTTGTCAGTATTGTAATAATACCCTTAATATCCATACAGAGTTAAAGCGAATTTTTGGATATGATACATTTCGAACTTATAATGGAGAACCATTACAAGAACAGGCAGTTAAGGCAGCAGTAGAAGGAAAATCGTTATTAGCTGTATTTCCAACAGGTGGAGGTAAATCCATTACATTTCAGCTTCCTGCTCTTATGGCGGGAAAAGCGATACGTGGTTTAACGGTTGTTATTTCGCCATTACAATCGTTAATGAAAGACCAAGTGGATAACTTAAATCGCATTGGAATTACAGAAGCAGTAACTATCAATGGATTACTTGACCCAATTGAGCGTGCAAATGCAATAGAGCGTGTAAAAAATGGTACTGCTATGTTGCTTTATATTTCACCAGAACAACTTCGTAGTAAAACAATAGAGAAATTATTGTTATCTAGAAATATTGCACGTTTTGTAATTGATGAAGCACATTGTTTTTCTGCGTGGGGACAGGATTTTCGTGTGGATTATTTATATATTGGGGACTTTATTTGTGAATTACAAGCAAAAAAATTAGATAAGAATCCAATTCCTGTTTCTTGTTTTACTGCGACAGCAAAACAAAAAGTAATTAGTGATATTTGCGATTATTTTAAAGTAAAGTTAGGAGTTTATTTAGAAATTTATGCTTCTTTAGCCACTCGTGAAAATTTACAGTATAAAGTAGTCTATAAAGAAACGGAGGAAGAAAAATATAATGAACTTAGAAATTTGATTGCAGAAAAAAATTGTCCAACGATTGTGTATGTAGCTAGAACAAAACGGACAGAAGAACTTGCAGAGAAATTGACAAAGGACGGGTTTTTTGCAAAAGCGTTTCATGGAAAAATGGATGCCAACGATAAAATTTTAAATCAAGAAGAATTTATTCAAAATAAAGTAAAGATAATGGTGGCAACTTCTGCATTTGGTATGGGAGTGGATAAAAAAGATGTAAAATTAGTCATTCATTATGATATTTCAGATTCGTTGGAAAATTATGTGCAAGAAGCCGGAAGAGCAGGACGAGACCCATCGATGCAGGCAGAATGTTATGTGCTTTATAATGATAGTGATTTAGATAAACATTTTTTCCTTTTGAATCAAACAAAACTTAGTATGGGTGAAATTCAACAAGTGTGGAAAGCTATCAAAGATTTAACACGTTTTCGGGATAAAGTATGTTGTTCGCCTTTGGAAATTGCAAGACAGGCAGGTTGGGATGATTCGGTAAGAGATATCGAAACTCGTGTAAAAACTGCTGTGATGGCATTAGAAAATGCAGGATATGTGAAACGTGGAAAAAATGTACCACATATTTATGCAACAAGTATTTTAGCAAAAAATATGGAAGAAGCAGGGCTTCGCATACAGAAATCAACGCTTTTTTCGGAAGAACAACGTATGAAAGCAAAACGTATTATAAAATCGTTAATTTCTCGTAGAAGTATTGCAACGGCCAGAAATGATGATGCAGAATCAAGAATTGATTATTTAGCGGACACACTTGGTATGACAAAAGAGGAAGTGATTACTTGTGTCAATTTAATGCGTCAGGAAGGTCTTTTGGCAGATACACAAGATATGTCGGCTTATATGCTTGTCCATGATACAGAAAATAAATCGTTATTTTTTTTAGAACGATTTGCAAAATTAGAATATTTTCTTTTAACACAATTGACCGAGGATGGATTTCATCGGAATTTAAAAGAAATGAATGAAATAGCACATACAAATAAAATTTCTTTTTCTAATGTAAAAAATCTTCGCATACTTCTTTATTATTTTAGTATAAAAAATTATGTGAAAAAAACAGAAGATGGAACAAATTGGTTGCCAACGATGGATATTCCCAAATTGCTAGAAAAACATCAGGATAGAATAGAACTTTGTAAATTTATTTTAAAATCATTATATTCTAAAGTGGTAAGAGAGATAAATTCAGAACAAAAGTTAATACCTGTACAATTTTCTGTTGTTGGATTATTACAGGAGTGGAAAGAAACGCCTAGAATTGATGTCAATCATACAGCAACTATTTCTTTAAAAGATGTGGAAGATGCCTTGTTGTATTTATCTAAAATTGGAGCATTAAAGTTAGAAGGTGGTTTTTTAGTTTTATATAATGGAATGGAAATCAATCGGTTAATTGCAGATAATCGAATTAAATATAAAGTGGATGATTATCGTTTTTTAGATGAATTTTATAAACAAAAAATTCGACAAATACATATTGTAGGGGAATACGCAAATTTAATGGTACAAGATTATGAAAAAGCCCTTCAGTTTGTACAAGATTATTTTCAAATGGATTTTAAAAGATTTATTACAAAATATTTTAAAGGGGAAAGAGTAAAAGATATTGATAGAACTATTACACCTGAAAAATATCATCAATTATTTGGTGAATTATCTAAAAAGCAGTTGCAAATTGTAAACGATGCAGAATCCAAATATATTGTCGTTGCTGCTGGACCGGGAAGTGGAAAAACAAGAGTACTCGTTCATAAATTGGCATCCTTATTGCTTTTAGAAGATATTAAACATGAACAACTTTTGATGTTGACGTTTTCGCGTGCTGCTGCAACAGAGTTTAAAAAACGCTTGATTGCTTTAATAGGAACAGCAGCTCAATTTGTGGAAATTAAGACATTTCATTCCTATTGTTTTGATTTGCTTGGAAGAATTGGAAATTTAGATGATGCAAAGGATGTTGTAAAAACAGCAGTTGAGATGATAGAAAGAGGAGAAGTTGAGCAAGGAAAAATTACAAAAAGAGTTTTGGTCATCGATGAAGCACAAGATATGAGTGAAAGTGATTTTCAATTAGTTCGTGCTTTGATGAAAGTAAACGAAGATATACGTGTGATTGCTGTTGGCGATGATGACCAAAATATTTATGAATTTCGTCATTCGGATTCGAAATATTTACGTAACTTAATTGAGGAATATGGTGCTGTAAAGTATGAAATGACTGAAAATTATCGTAGTAAGAAAATGATTGTGGAGATAGGGAATCGATTTGCTAGTACGATTACAAAACGTATGAAATCTTCTAAAATAGAAGCTGTACAAGCTGAAAGTGGTATGGTAAAAATAACCCATCATGTAGGAATGCAAATGATAGAAGCAGTTGTAAATGAAATAAAATGTACTTATAAAACAGGGACAGCGTGTATACTTACGAATACAAATGAAGAAGCATTACAAGTGGTTGGTTTCTTGCAAAAAGAAGGAATACGAGCAAATTTAATTCAGTCATTAGGAAAAGAATTTAAGTTGTATAATATGGCTGAAATTCGATATTTCTTGAAAAAAATTAAAAATGAATTAAAAACACCAATGATTTCAGAGGAAATTTGGGAGAGGGCTAAAAATAAATTATTTACTACATATGCTGATAGCACTTGTCTTGAGATATGTAAAAATTTAATCAAAGATTTTGAGGAACTTTATCCACAAAAATATTATACCGATTTAGAGGAATTTGCCAAAGAGTCTTTTTATGAAGATTTTTATGAAAAGGATAATAAAGAAACTATTTTTGTTTCTACGATTCATAAATCAAAAGGACGAGAATTTGATTCGGTTTATATGATGTTAAATGGAAGTTTAACATTAACAGATGAAGAACGACGAAAGATTTATGTTGGAATTACGAGAGCAAAGGAAAATTTGTATATTCATTGTAATACGAATGTATTTAGTGAAAAATTATTTCCAGAGATAGTGCATATAATAGATGAAAAAATTTATGAAGAACCAAAAGAAATTTGTTTGCAATTAACATTAAAAGATGTATTTCTTGATTTTTTTAAAGAGAAAGAGAAGGAACGACTGGTTTCGATATTGCATAGTGGGACACCATTATTGATTAGTAGTAATTCCCTTTATGTTAGAACAAGAGAAGGAGAAAAAACAGTAGTTGTGTTTTCGAAAGCATTTTATGATAGAGTGATACAACTGAGGAGAAAAGGATATGAACCTTATTCGGCTATCGTGCGATTTGTAGTGGGATGGAAAGGAAAAGGAGAAGAAAGAGAAACAGCAGTATTGCTACCAGATATGTGGTTTAGGAAGATATAGGACAAATAGGTTTTTGAAAAATAAATAACTTTTTTGTAAAATTAGCGAAAAATTGACAAGTATTTATGTTATATTAAATGTTGTAAATTCATTAACATAAAAGATAAATAGAGGAGATGATAGGATGCCAAGCTTTGATACATTATTTAATGAATATGCTAATACTAAAAATGGAGATGTTTATACTTTCTGTCAAAAGTATAAAGTCAAACGGATATTCGTAATCCGCTTCGCTACTTACTCATAACCGAATAGCT
>CALASV010000158.1 GCA_937888895.1 uncultured Clostridia bacterium
CTTCTGTAGAAGAAGGTTTCAATTTTAACAATACTTCATCGTCTTCCATTGGCTTTAATACTCGATACGTACTTCCATTTTTTCTATCAAACCCACAAACAGAAGCATAGATACAATAATCACAACCTGTCTTTTTTCCACATTTATATGGTGCAATTTGAACTCTACCCTCTAAAATTTCTTCACTTTCTTCTTTTAACTTTCGATATACATAATCTGATATGTCAGAAAAAGTTTTTCCATCTGCCACTTTAGAAGACTTCTTCAATCCACCATCTTTATCTGTTTCTACTGGAATTTTTAATGAATTTACGGAAGCTGCCAACCCACCATCTGCTGTACAAAAAGCTTTATCTAAATTTTGAATAATTTCAGAATTATTATTTACTAATCCTTTTACTCGTAACTCCTTTAATACTTCTTCTTTTACATCTTTCCCTTTATTTACCATTGGGTCATCTACATGATAATAAAACATCGCTGCTGGAATTGCATTGTTTCCTTTTCTCTCTTCTAATTCTGCTGTCATATATACGGCTAACTGCATCGACAAACCATAATATAATTCTTCTAAAGAAAAATCTTGTTTTCCAGATTTATAATCCACAATTTTCACTAATTGCCCTTGCTTACTATCGCAAACATCGACACGGTCTATCACTCCACGTAATTCTAAGTATTTATCCGTATGAGAAAATTCCTTTTCAAATTCCACAGGAGAAAATTCACTATTTTCTAATTGAATCGTCAATACATCTACCGTCTTTTTCAATACTCGTTCCATCTGCTTTGTTAAATATTTATTTTTCGCAGAACTCATAAAAATATCTGTTGCATAAGCGTCCACTGCTTCTTTGGCACATTTTTTTACTAATTCTGCTCGTTCACTATCGGAAATATCTTTCCACTGTTTTCCAACGGATTGTAATTCCTGTCCAAAACGCTTTAATCCATCATGATATAAATTACCAATATCAGGAGCAACTAAACGATATTGCTGTCGTTCTTCTAAACAAAGCCCATATTTTAAGAAATGAGCAAACGCACATCTCGCATACTGTTCCATTCTTGTTACACTACCAATAATAGACGCACCATATAACTCTTTTGCTATTTCTTTTGTTAATTGTTCTTTCTTATTTTTTATAATAGCTGCTTCCTTTAAGTTTTCTAACGCTTCTTCCGATAATTGACCTTTGTACCAACGGTATAATTCTGCAAAATCTTTCTTTTTATTACCCATAGCAAACTCTCGAAACGATGTCAAAAAAGCACTTTTTCCTTGGTCATTTTGTATTAAATTCTCTACAGGCAAACCAAACTCGGACTGAATTTTTAAATTCGGAAACATAGCTTGCAACTTTCCTATCAAATAGGAACTTCCTATTGTTTTACCATCTTCTCCTAACGCTGCATACGTGATATACAATCGTTTCGATGGTTTTGTCAAATTCATATATAAATAAAACTGTTCATTACAAGCTTTTGCAATTGCACTTGGTGCAAATTCAATTTCATCACTTGATAATATTTGCCTATCCTTTTCACTTAAAATTCCAGTATTATCCATTGGAGCTGGTACTTTTCCATCATTTACTCCAAGGAAAAATAATGCTTTAATTTCTCTAAGTCTTGTACGCTCCATATCACCAATGACAATCTGCTCGGAACCTGTTGGAATTAAACCAACTTTTGCTTCTCTTAAACCTGTTTCTACTAATTCTCGATATTCTTTCGAACTTAATTTTTCTTCTCCAAGCAATTCTACTAACTGTGCAAATAAATCCAATACAACTCGATACACTTGTGCATACTCTCTTGCACGAAGTCTATCTCCTTTTTCTAAAAACTCATTTTCTTTTTCTTTTAATTTTTTCTCTATTCCTTGAGTTTTCAAAAATTCAAATAACTTCGTTGTCCACTCTTGAACCGTACTATCTTTTTTCTGAAATGCTGTAATCAATGGAGTAAGTTCTTCCACTAAATTCGTTCTTATTTCATTTAATTCTTCTAAAGAAACTTCTAGCTTTCTTCTCTTTTTTGGTACATAAGTTCGTTTCCATTCTTTTTGAAATTGATGTCCCCGAATACCAAACGCTAAACAGTAGTTTTCCACATTCCAAACCTGTTCATTTTCCCAACCAGATAATGCATTTTTCATATAAGAAATCAACACTTCTGTATTCAGCCCTGCTTCTGCAATTTTAAGTACAGCTTTCAAATACTCTGCAAATGTATTTTCTGACATATTCTTTTTATAGTCCAAGAAGCATGGAATCCCTGCTTTTGTCAATTCTTGCTCCATCTTTTCGCCATATTGATTGATATCACTCACAATAACTGCAATATCTTTATAACGATATCCTTCTTCTCTTAATAAAGAAAGAATTTTTGCTACAGTAAAACGACATTCCATTCTACTATCTGTACCAGCATATATCATCAATTCATTAGAAACATCTTCTAATTTTGTTTTCACAGGGTAACGAAATAAGGAAGACCATACATGATGTAAGGCACTACCTTCTGCATGACGATAATCTTTATTTCCAACGACTACTGCTGATTCTATACTACAGTTTACTTCTCTTGCCAAAGAAGCAACTTGTTCCATGGTGCGAACACTCATCGAAAATACACTATTTTTATCTAAAGGACGAAAAGCAACTTCTTCTGGAATAGTTAACGATACATATACTTGTTTTGCCAAACGT
The DNA here is from genome assembly GCA_937888895.1 of uncultured Clostridia bacterium. Taxonomy (GTDB): domain Bacteria; phylum Bacillota; class Clostridia; order Lachnospirales; family Lachnospiraceae; genus SIG299. The sequence continues at coordinate 2,715 of CALASV010000158.1, forward strand.
AACAATTGACTTAACAATGCATACTGAGACGGTGTAAAACCAGTAAATCCTTCTAAAATAACAACACAATTTTTCATAACTCTAGACTCTTCCAAACATTGTGCTAACACATCAAAAACACTCTCCGAAGTCATATACTTATCGCCTAATATATCTTTAAATTTCTCCAATAATGTAATAACATCTTGCAATTTTTTGCAAAGTAATTCATTCCCTTTTTCTTTTTGTTTTTCTTCTAATAGATTTTTGAGTATTTCTTCGTCAACCTCATACTGAAATAACTCAGAAAATAACGACTTTACTTCCTCTACAAAACCACTTTGTCCCGCATTTGCACCAAATAAATGAAGGTTATCTTGACATTCCGAAAGCACTCGTTTCACTACCATGCTTTTTCCAATATCTTTTAACACTTTTCTCTGTTCTTTTCCTAATTCCCCAAATACTTTATGTGCAAGTCTCGATAAACTTAATACATCTATATTGAAAATTCCACCAGTTTGACTACAATGTACTAAATCCTTTTGCGTTTGTAATGTAAACTGCTCTGGTACAATAAAATAATAATCTACCTCTGGATTCTCCATTCCAAGTTTTGTTACCATATCATAAAGATACTTCGTTTTCCCTGTACCAGAAGCACCTAAAATAAACTGTAATGACATTTTTTTCCTCCTATCTCCGAACATATTTTTTGCTTCCTTCTATCTTACCATAGGACAGAAAGAAATACAAGAACTATTGTTCTGTTATTTTATAATAATGAACTTTTACTCTTACTACATACAAAAGATTTATTTTATTCAAATAATTACTAAAAAAACAAAATGCAAGAATGTCACTAACACTCTTGCATTTTATTGCTCTAATTTCACATTCCTATCAACACTTGCTTTCTTTCAAATGCAAATCCATATTTATAAATTTGCTCTTTCCTAAATCCTTTTGCAAAT
>CALASV010000159.1 GCA_937888895.1 uncultured Clostridia bacterium
CGTGTAAATCAAGAAGTTGTTATGGTAAATGCTCATGAACCAGACAAAAAACGCAAAGTAAAAGTTAGTAAATTATACGAATTTGAAGGCTTAAAAAAGATAGAAGTAGCTGAAGCTTCCGTAGGCTCTATTGTTGCTATTTCTGGTATTACAGATATTCATATTGGAGATACATTATGTTCCCCTGAAAATCCACAACCTATTCCATTCCAGAAAATTTCTGAACCAACGATAGCAATGCACTTTGTTGTAAATGATTCTCCTCTCGCCGGTAAAGAAGGTAAATTTGTTACTTCTAGACATTTAAGAGAACGCTTATTTAAAGAATTAAATACCGATGTTAGTCTTCGTGTAGAAGAAACTGACTCTACCGAAAGTTTCAAAGTATCTGGTCGTGGAGAATTGCATTTATCTGTTTTAATCGAAAATATGCGCCGAGAAGGTTTCGAATTTGCTGTTAGTAAGGCAGAAGTTCTTTACCGTGAAGACGAAAATGGTAAAAAATTAGAACCTATGGAAAAAGCTTATGTCGATGTTCCAGACGAATTTTCTGGTACAGTCATTGAAAAACTCAGTAATCGTAAAGGCGAATTGCTTAGTATGAGTACTGCAAGTAGTGGCTATACTCGTCTAGAGTTTTCCATTCCAGCGAGAGGATTGATTGGCTACCGTGGTGAATTTATGACTGATACAAAGGGCAATGGTATTTTAAACACTATTTTTGATGGATATGGTCCTTATAAAGGAGATATTGCTTATCGTAAACAAGGAAGTCTTATTGCCTTTGAAAGTGGAGAAGCTATCACTTATGGTCTATTTAACGCACAAGAACGAGGAACATTATTTATTAGCCCAGGCGAAAAAGTATACTCTGGTATGGTAGTAGGACAAAATGGTAAAGCAGAAGATGTCGAAATCAATGTTTGTAAGAAAAAACAACTTACGAATACTCGTTCCTCTAGTGCAGATGAAGCCTTACGATTAACACCTCCTCGTATTTTAAGTTTGGAACAAGCACTCGAATTTATCGAAACAGATGAACTCTTAGAGGTTACTCCAAAAAGTTTGCGTATTCGTAAAAAGATTTTAGACCCATTGATGAGAAAAAGAGCGAATCGCAATAACTAAAAAATGTTTTATATTTTGAAGCAAACCGTTGAGTTTTTCCTACGAGGACTCACTCTCGTTCGAGTCGAAGCGTAGCCGTACTAAGCTCGTGAAAAACCTCGCTATACAACAGAAAATACTTTGTATTTTCTGATTGTCTTAAGTACCCACGCTTCTCTACGGTCCTCTTTAGGAAAAACTCAACTTGTTTGCTAACCTATAATTTAAAAAAATATATTCCCTTTACTTATTAGCTGATTTTAGGACTTCCGAGAAGTACTTTTTTAAATCAGCTACGCTTTTCAGTACTGCCTTCTTTTCTTCGTACTGGTTCGCTAGTGTTTCATGATTTATAAGCGTAATTTCTTTTCCTAGACTACGTTGCATCCTTCTTTTTTCACGAAGAAACAAATTTTTTAGTGCATTTGGACTGTAGCCGTTTAAAACGAGATATACTTGTTTTAAACATTCTTGTTCTTCTATTAAAAAAGAAGAATTTTCTGGACAAATTAAATGAATGCCATATTGCTTCATTTGCTCATAAAGTTTTGGATAAAAATTAGATTGGTTAGCAGAAAAATCAACCTCTTCTTCAAACAATGGCAATCCTCTTAACACTAAAGAACATACTTGAGCATAATATAACACACTTACCACACGATATGGTGCGATATCTCCATCTGCTAATGTAATGATATATTGCATCGCTTCTATCGAACGGTTCAAAAATAACTGTTGATATACTGCTTTTTTTGATTTTTTATATGCTGTTTCTGTAATATATCCTTTATTTTGTTCTAATATCTGTATATACTCGAATGGATTTTCTGCCAACTGCTGAATTTTCATGGCAAATTCATGATTAGGTTCTACTCCGTTTAAATACCTCATAATAGTAGTATCACCCCAACCTAGAAGTTTAGATAATGGCTTTTTTCCGATATGATAGCGTTCCATTATAGAAAGTAACTGTTCTTTCACTACTGACATAATATCTCCAATAAAAATAAATCTTTTACTGAATAACAAATAAGATTATAACACAATCTCATTCATTATTCAAGTAATATTCCTTAATTTAGTGTAACAGTCAAATCGAGCTGTATGGCTGAACTGTTACCTTTTAGTTATTAACCATGAAACCATTTCCTTGCTAAAAATGTCACAAAGAAAAAAATAGTTGCCACCATAACAAGCATTGGTCCTGCTGCCACATTTAAGTAATAAGATAAAATCAACCCAAGTACCCCTGAAAATACAGAAATCATCATAGAAAACAAATGATATTCTCGATTATTCGAAGCAATATTTCTCGCTGCTGCGGCTGGTAAAATTAACAATGCATTGATAATTAAAATACCAACCCATCGAATCGACAACATGACAATCAATGCCACTAATACAACAAATAAATTATCGAGTAATTTTACAGGAATCCCTTTACTTTTTGCTAAACTTTTATTGATGCCAATACTGTGCAATCCATTATATGCCAAGCACCAAAAAATAATTGTTGTGATTAAAATAAGTAAAAGACTACCAATTTCCTTTCGTGTAATACTTAAAATATCTCCCACTAATAAAGCTGAATATTTTGAAAAATTTCCATTTCTTGATAAAATAGCTAAACCTACTGCTACACTTAATGAAGAAAACACCGAAATTACTGTATCCGAAGATACAATATTTTTATGTCGAATAAAATTAAGTAAAAGTGCAAATACAACTGCAAATAGTATCATGGAACTGCTTGTATTTGGAACACCAAATAACACGCCTATTGCCATTCCTGTAAAAGCAGAATGTCCTAATGCATCTGAAAAAAATGCCATTCGATTATTTACAATCAATGTTCCTAAAATAGCAAATAATGGAGTAATAATTAAAATAGCAAGTAAGGCATTTTTCATAAAATCATATTGTAAAAATTCCATTTTCACTTATCATTCCTTTCCTAACAAACAAAGCAATAAAACTTTCTATTTTGAATCTCCATTACTTTCCTGTACAAATCCAAGATATCCAAATACTTCTTTGAATTGCTCACTACACATAACATCTTTTGCCTTTCCTTCCTTTAATACCGTCTTATCTATCAAAACTACATTATCAGCATACTCGGCAGTTAATTCTAAGTCGTGAGATACTAAAATAATTGACATATCATATTGTTGTTTTAAATCATTTAGAATTTTATAAAATAATTTTCTTCCGTTTCTATCAATACCAGAAACAGGTTCGTCTAAAATTAACAAATTAGGTACAGGAGTACAAGCAATTGTCAATAATACTCGTTGCAATTCCCCACCTGATAAATCCCCTAATTGCTTATCAATCAAAGATGCACCATCAAATAATTCCAATCGTTCCTGAATCCAAGTATATAACTTTTTGCTTTTTCTCAAAAATACTGGCACACGACTTGTATAACCAGCTACTAAATCATACACACTCACTGGTGCTGTTTTTTCTATATTTAATTGTTGTGGTACATAGCCCACTCGTAAATTTCCAATCGTATTTTCTTTCAAATCACGAAATTCGATTTTCCCTGCATAAGAGATTTCACCTAAAATAGATTTAATCAATGTCGATTTTCCTGCACCATTTTTTCCAATAATAACAGTCAAATCTCCACAAGCAATACTAAGATTGACATTTTCTAAAATAATCGTAGAACCTGCACATACTTTTAAGTTTTCTATCATAACACGATGAAATCCACAAGGCTTTGTACGAATTAACTTTTTATACGCTTTCTTTCCATAAACCTCTTGTTTCTGTTCTTCTACAAATCTTCCTCGAATACGAATACCAGAAGCTTTTTTTTCTTCCTTCTTCATTACTATCCTTTCTTTCTAAAAATATTTTAAGTCAAGCAAATATTCATAATTCACTTTTATTTGATTCCATATAATTGTTTACTATTTTACCAAATTTTCTTTGATTTTTTGCAAATATATTTGTTTGGGAGTTGTTGATTCTCTATTTTTGTGTGGGTTGCGAGACTAACTAATTTGTACGTAGTTGTGTTAAAG
>CALASV010000160.1 GCA_937888895.1 uncultured Clostridia bacterium
CGGTGGTGTGAGAGGACGGAAGTTTCTAAATTTGAGAAACTTCCTCCTACTCGATCGTTACATTGGGATTGCAAGGAGTTGTTGGTATCATTGTTTTTGCTAGGGCAAGCAAGAAGAAGTTTGTAGTATTGTTTTCGAAATAAAGCAAAAAGTTTTCTTAGCCCCTCTTTTGTTCTATTTTCAGCAATAAGTGGGATAAGAACGGTTACCTAGCCCCACTGAAATCAAAAATAAAGAAAAAATAAGACACAAGTAAAAAATAATAGAGGAAAGAATAACAACTTTGTGTTATTCCTTCCTCTGAATATTATAGATTATGATAATGTCTTATAAGGAAGCATTTTCTTCTTTCAGTTTATTATAAAGAGGTAAAATAGTTTCAACAGTTTCTTCTAATTCATCAGCAATTTGTTCAATCGTTTTTTGTTTCTGTATTTTTTTATATATTAATTGTAGTAAGTTTTCCTGTCTACCTTCCCGTCTACCTTCCTGTCTGCCTTCTTGTCTACTTTTCTGTCTTAAAACTTCTTCTTGTTCTTTAAATTTCTTGTTTAAAACTTCTTCTTGTTCTTTAAATAGCTTGTTTAAAATTTCGTCTTCTCGTTCTTGCACTTTTTTGTTTAATAATTCTTCTAATGCGTTACACATAGAACCAGCCTCCCATTCATCCATATTAGCTTGAATAATAACATCTAAAATAGCATCATATAATTTATTATTTTTGTGTTTTTCATAATCTTCAATAAGAGAAGGTATTTCTTTTGCTTTTAATTTATTTGTTAAATTTTTTAGCCAAAGATTATTTTTTTCAGAAAGTTTGGAAGTGACGATTAACTGAATAGGTACAACATCACCCGTAATATAATAAATACCATCTTCTTGTTTTTGTATCTTATATCCAAGGGTATTTACTAACTCTTGCACCATAGATTTAGGATATCCATGACTAACAAAAGTAATAGTAACTTCTCGAATAGAAATAGCATTGATAGTTGCACCATCGGATTTATAAAAGAAAGCATAAGCATGTACTTTATAGTAATCGTCAATACTTAAATAGTCTTCTGGACTTTTATATTCTATAATATTATGACCTCTAAAAATTTTCCCAATATTTTTACGGATAGGTTCTTTTGTATTTTTTTTAATGTTTATTACTAAGAGCATGTTCGTTTTCAAAAGTCAATTTATCAGCTTCGTCTTGTAAGTGGATTTGTAATCCAGAATAAAAGGCAGGATGCCACTGGATGATTTTTTTATTTTCTTGTTTCATAAAATTACTCCATTTATAATAATGTATTGATTTCTGCAAAGTTAATCAATAAATCTTCATAAATATTTACTTTAATTGTAGAATAGAAAGTATATGGAATATTGAGAATATCTCCTTCAAAATAATTGACTGTTACAGATTTTCTGCAAGGGTCTACAATCCAGTATTCACGCACTCCGGCATTTTTGTAATAATATAATTTGCGAATGTAATCATCCGATGCATTACTTGGAGAAATAATTTCGATAATGAAGTCAGGTGCTCCATTACAGCGTTTTCCATCTAGTTTATTTTTATCACATACAATCATAATATCTGGCTGAACAATAGTAAGTGGCTTATCAGAAAGTTTTACATCAAATGGAGCAGGGAATACAGAACAATTTCCATTTTTAGATTTGATATAATTGTGAATGGTAACAAGGAGTTCTGTAAGTATTGTTTGATGTTCTTGTGAAGGAGATGCCATGTCATAAACAATTCCATCAAATACTTCTATTCTTTTGTCTTCAGGATAGGATTCATATTCTTCTAGTGTAATCATTTGATATTGTAGTTGCAAGGCTGGCATATAGGTCACTTCCTTTCATAGTTAATAAAAATAATTTAACAAGGTGAAAGATTATAATGTTTCAGAAAGTTCGGAAAAGTTAATTGTGAAATTTTCATAAATACCAACTTTAATTGAATCAGAAAAGGAGTAGTCTAATGTATCTTCTGATTCAAAATTGTAAACTCGAATAGTATTTTTCATTGGATTTACTATCCAGTATTCTCTTACTCCTGTACTACGATATTTAAAGAGTTTTGTAAAATAGTCCATTTGTCTACTACTTGGTGATATTACTTCAATAATCCAATCAGGAGCACCAACACAACCATGTTCTGTAATTTTGGATTTATCACAAATTATGGAAATATCAGGTTCTACATAAGTTTTATCATCTTCATTTAGAAAAACAGCGAAAGGGGCAGGAACTACCTCACAAGAACCTTTTTTTGACTTAATATAATTACCAATTATTAAAGAAAGTTCAAAGATTAATTTTTGATGTTTAAATGTTGGAGGAGTCATATAGTAAATTTGTCCATCTATCAGTTCAGCACGTTTCCCTTCTGGTAAATTATAAATATCTTCGATAGTATAGCCAATCTCTTTTGGTAATGCCATAAAATACACGTCCTTTCTTATCCATCTTCCCTTAATAATAGTATAGCATAAGAACGAATGTTTGTAAATAAATTTCTATTATTGTTTTAGAGCATATATAAAAAAGATATTAGGTTTTTATGTTGCAAAAAATTTATATTGGTTAATTCGTAGCAATTTTTCAAGAAAACACTTGGCATAATAGGAAAAATGAAATATAATAGAACTTGTCTAGCAGATTCTTATTTGGGTAGGGGCTGGATAAAATTAGGCTAGAAAATATTTAGTCAAGTAGTTAGAAAGGAGAAAAATACATGAGAAAACAAACAAAAAAGATTGCGTTTGCTGTTCTTTTTTCTATGGCAATGTCTTTTATGGCACCTGCACAAATGCCTGCTTTTGCGGCAAAGACATTTGAGTATGTAGAAGAAACAACAGGGGAATCTATCAAAGAATTAGCGTTAGAAGTAGGAGAGCAAGTAAACTTAAAACCAATTGGTGCGAATAGTTCTACTAAGTGGACTTCTTCTAATCCTAGAGTTGCAGTAGTAGATTCTATGGGCGTTATTACAGCTCTTTCTAAAGGAACAGCTACCATTACAATGACTTTGAGTGGTTATACTTCCGAAGGTGTAAAAGTTTCTGTTGATGATGACAGAGAAGTTGCAATCGGAGTGACAGAAGAAGTTTTTGGTTATACAATGGAAAAAGGAACCGATGTAGAATTTATGTACTTTGGTTTATTAGATGGTACTGAGGGTAGATATGATTGTAATTGGACCTCTACAAATCCTTCCGTAGCTACCGTAGATAGTGCTACTGGTAAAGTAACTGCGAAAAAAGAAGGTTTTACAGTACTTTGTTTAACTTTGACAAATAAAACGACATCAACAAAATATGAGGCAAGGCCAATTGCGATTGAAGTAGTAGCAGATGGCACAGGTACAGTTGCCACAGCAACGCCAATGCCAACAAAGCCAACTTCTCCAATCATTCAACCAACAAAAAAACCAACTACAACAACAAAGCCAACGGCAACACCAACGCCAACTGAACTGCCTGAAGCAACAGCAACACCAGTACCAACGACAGCTCCAGTAGGAGAGGATATTGCATATATCGCAACTTTAGTAGCAGATAATTGTATTGTAGTGGATTTCTTAAATAAGAAAGTAGATTACGATGCAATAGATGTGCAATTGTATAAAGTAGTAGAACTTTCTAATAATGATTCTATGAAAGTAAGAGTATCTATGGAGTCACAGTTAAGTTCTAATGGAACAAAAATCAATGTTTATCCAGGGGATAGCGATGTATTTGAAAATGATACACAATACATTGTTCAAGTAAATGGTGAACATAATGCAAAGACAATTAATGTACATATTGGTGAGCCAAACCGTGTAGAAGTTTCTTATGAGTGTCTTGGTGAAGAAGGAAAAGCTTATGTTTATGATGAAGTAATGGGCTTAGAAGTTCCAGTAACATTATCTTATCAAGTATATTACAATACAATCAATGTAACAGAAACTTATAAAAACCAAGGCTATATTGAATATGAAATTCTTTCTGCACAAAATCCAAATGATGTAGATTTAAGTGGAGATATTTTAAATTTCTATTCTAAAACTTATGCAACATTAAAAGCTACTTATTTCTATTCTGATGAAAATGGAGATTACAAGGAATGTAAAAATACAAAACCAATTTCTATTGCAGCAGTAAAACTTCCTACTTATAAAATTGATGGTTTAGTAGAATGGACTGTCGTTGATGCAACAGAATCTACAGCCATTGATTGGGAAAAACCAGTGAAATATACTGTTGCAGGTGCAGAAGACCAGAAAATCGTAGCATTAATTGTAGATAACTATGGTAGATATTATTCGACAGATGAACGAGGTGTAAATGAAGAAAAAGGTATTTATTTCGTTGAAAACGCAGAACAAATCTTTTCTATGATGGGTTATCGTACAGAATTTAGTTTTGATATTGTGAATAACAATTTTATCGTAGAATCTGATGGTGAATTGATTACTTATGAAACTGTAAAACAAGGAAATGCAATTTTAGAAGTTATCAATGATTCCACAGATACAGTAAAAGAATATCCAATTTATCCTATCCAAGTAAAGGATGCTAAAAAGTTAAATGGTATTCAGGCTAGTACAACAAGCGTAGCACTTACTACAAATACATTACCTGGATATGAAGAAAATTTTGCTCAAGCAGAAATTGAAATTTTATTGAAAGACCAGTATGGTAATGAATGGACAGGAGATTATGATTTAGAACTTAGTTCTAATGTAGATGATGTAGATGAAGCATTAGGTGGTACAACTTCTTCTCCAGCATATTTAGAGGGTACAACATTATATATTGATGCTGAAAATATTATGGATGTAACAAATAGAACAAGTGTAAGCTTTACTGTGACAGAAACAACAACAAAGCGTACTACAAAAGTAACAGTAACTTTGAAAAAGCCAAAACTTTCTGATATAAACGAAGTTGTTGTAAATTCTTATCAAATTGGTTTGAAAGAGAATGTAGTGAAGTTAATGGATACAAAAGCAGAAGATGAAATAAGAGCAGCACAACTTGAGATTTATCAGTTAAGTAGTGGTGTGAAGGTTGGTCTTTATGATTCTAGTCAAATTGTGATTCAAGAATCTGCAAACCATAATTTTACTGTAGATAATTGTGCAGAAGGTCAAGTTTATGTTCTTGTATTAGGTCCTGATGGCAAGGCAGTAAAAGAAGCAGAAAGCTCTGATTCTGTTGGTGTATGGATTGATTCCACCGAAGATTGTGTTATGATTAATGTAGCAGGAAGAGATGAAGATGATAGTTCTATGATTGAATTTTTAGAAAAAGGCAAGTATACGATTAAAGTAACTCGTATTACAAGCGTAGATAAGAAAGTTCAAAAATCAACAATAACACCAACTTCTCTTTCCTTTACAGTAGAAGATAATACAAGCGATGTAGTATTCCAGTCTTTAAGAAATAGAAAGACAAATATTACAGTAAGTGGTAAGACTGATGTGGAAAGCGTAAAACAGATTATTGTAGAAAACTTCCGTTTCCGTTTAGGTAATAAAGAGTGGACAACTTTAACAACAGATATGATTAAAGATGTTAAGTTTACACCAAGTAAAGAATATCTTGTAGTACATGATATTGAGTTTGCAGTTCCTTATGAGAACGAAGATTCTAGTATGAGTTATAAAAAGGTAATCAAAGGACTGAATCAAGCAATTAGTTTTGAGAAATAAAAGTTGTAAAATATAGAAAACTTACCTGATAGCAATGTCAGGTAAGTTTTTCTTTTTATAAAAAAAGTAGTTTACGATTTACATTTTTGCTTTCCTTTATTATAATAGAGGACAGCGAATAATTTCGTTAAGTTACTTGTGTAAAAAAGATAAGAAAAAGAAATGGAGGACATTAAATGGAGCAAGAAATAAAAAGAAAGAGAAATTGGTGGTTATTACCATTAGAAATCGTTCTTTGCATATTACCACTAGTTTTAGGATTTTATATAAAATCTTCTGGTTATGGAGTTTATCCATGGCATCCAGAAGATGATATTTATTCGGATATTTTCTTACATTATAAAATGATAGTATTTACAATACTATCAGGTATTGTAGTATTATTAGCCATTTGGAAATTGATAAAAATGGAGAAAAAAGAAAGAAAAAGAAGTCTTTGTGTTTTTTTGCCGTTATTTATTTATGCTATTTTTGTTATTTTATCGACAGTTAATTCTGCCAATATAGAATATTCTTTATATGGAGCAATCGGACAACAAGAGCCATTGTTTGTATTGTTAGGTTATGTAATTGTTGCCTTGTATGCTTATCTTGTCATCAATACATTAGATGATGTAAAACAGATGATAAATGCAGCATTATGTGGTGCTTTTGTGATGACAGTGATTGGTGTATTGCAGGCAATTGGAAAAGACCCATTAACATTAGAAGCAGTACAGCAATTTTTTGTTGATGTAGAGAAGTATGGGGTACTTGAATTAACTTTCCCAGTAGGGCAAGCGTATGGTACATTGTATAATCCAAACTATGTAGGTTCTTATGTAGCATTGTATTTTCCATTGATGGTAGTTGGATTTTTGATTAGTAAAGTCATTTGGAAAAAAGTATTATATATAGCAACAGCAGTTGGTTTGTTAGTTTTCTTATTTGCTTCGCAATCTCGTACTGGTTTAATTTCGGTTATCGTTATTGTTTTTGTATTTTTATTGTTTAAGTCAAAAGAAGTAGTGAAACGATGGTATATTGTTGTTCCAAGTATTGCAGTTGTTGTATTAGTTTTCTTATTTATAGATTCCAGTCGTGATAATTTATTGACGAATCGTTTGAAAGAGATGTTTCAAATTCAAAAATCAACTGATGCTTTACAAGGAATTGATACAACAGGGAATGGAGTAAGAGTTGTTTATAAAGATACAGAGTTTACGATTGAAATGCCAGTATCAGATACAGATTTTGCTTATTTAGTACTAGAAGAAGGAGAACAAAAAGAAGTTGTTTATACAGAGGATAAGGCAGTAGCATACGCTACATTAAATAATGGAGATGTGATTACGATTCAAACTTGCTATTTACAAGATGAAGTTACTGCTTATTTATCTTTTTGTTTATCTTTTGATAATAGAAATTATTATTTTACAAATCAAGTTGTACTAGGTAATTATAAGTATATTAATCATTATGGTAGATTAGATGAATGTGTTATTGTCGAAAATCCATTACAAGGATATGAAACAATAGCGAGTGCTCGTGGTTATGTAGTGGGTCGTTCTCTTCCATTATTATTGAAACATTTCTTCATTGGTTCTGGTCCAGATACATTTGCTATTACATTTCCACAAAATGATTATGTAGCTCGTTATAGGGCAGAGCTTGATTATATTACTTATACAAGACCACATAACTTTTATGTGCAGATGGGCGTACAGACAGGTGTTGTATCATTACTTGCATTTTTAGTATTTTATTTGATTTATTTTGTTCATTGTTGTCGTCATTATTTCTTTAAGAAATTTACGAAAGTAGAGGAGTGGCTAGGTTTTTCTATTTTCTTAGCAACAATAGGTTTTATGGCAGTAGGTATGGCAAATGACTCTTTGATTGTTGTATCTCCAATGTTTTATACATTACTTGGTATTGGAGTAGCAGTAAATAATAAAATTTTAACAAAAAAAGAAGAACTTGTGAAAGTAGTAGAAACACAAGAACTGCCAGAAACAAAAGAAGTAGAAAAATCAGAAGAATTGTCAGAAACAAAAAAAGTAGAAAAACTAGAAGAATTATCAGAAGTAAAGGAAGTTGAAAAAGTAGAAGAACTGACAGAAGAAAAAGAAGAAGTTGTGGAAACGGTTGTAGATAAAGACAAGATTGCAGAAATATGGAATGCCATAGTGGAGGAGAAAAAATAAATGTGGATTGCAGATGGTTGGAAAGAATATGAAGTATTAGATGCTTCTAGTGGGGAAAAATTGGAACGATGGGGCAAATATATTTTACTTCGTCCAGACCCACAAGTAATTTGGAATACAGAAAAGAAAATTTCAGAGTGGAAAAACTTAAATGCACATTACCATAGAAGTAATAAAGGTGGTGGTGATTGGGAGTTTTTTGACTTGCCAAAACAATGGGACATTCATTATAAACAATTGACATTCCATTTACAGCCTTTTAGTTTTAAACATACGGGATTGTTTCCAGAACAGGCAGTTAATTGGGATTGGTTTAGTGAAAAAATTGCTATGGCAAAAAAACAAAATCCAGAGAAAGAAATAAAAGTATTAAATTTGTTTGCCTATACAGGTGGTGCTACGGTGGCAGCAGCAAAAGCAGGAGCATCCGTTACTCATGTCGATGCATCAAAAGGAATGGTCACTTGGGCAAAAGAAAATGCAGCATCTTCTGGACTTTCGGAAGCACCAATTCGTTATATTGTAGATGATTGTGTGAAATTTGTAGAACGAGAAATTCGCCGTGGCAATTTTTATGATGCAGTCATTATGGACCCTCCTTCTTATGGTAGAGGACCAAAAGGAGAGATTTGGAAAATAGAGGAAAGTATTCATGATTTTGTACATCTTTGTACAAACGTATTAAAGCCAGAACCATTATTTTTCTTAATCAATTCTTATACAACAGGATTACAGCCAGCAGTACTTAGCTATTTATTAGGAATAGAATTACAGAAAAAGTATGGTGGTGTAGTGAATGCTGATGAAATTGGATTGCCAGTAAAGAGTAATGGGTTAGTACTTCCTTGTGGTGCATCTGGTAGATGGCAAAGAGAAAATTAAAAATGCTCTGTTCTGTACTTTTTTGAAGGTAGAACAGAGTGTGGTTTTTATAAGGAGTAAAATTTGTTTAAGAAAAAATTTGGATTTTTATTAGGAATTATGGTGTTATTGTCTGTGGCAAGTTATATGATTTGCCAAAGTGTAGATAAACCACAAGACATAGAAAAAGATAATTTTTTATTAGTGACTTCGTTTTATCCGATGTATGTATTAGCACAAAATATTACAGAGGGTATAGACGGAATTTCAGTTTCTAATTTAACGGAAAATCAAACAGGTTGTTTACATGATTATCAATTAACTTCCAAAGATATGAAATTGTTGTCGAATGCCGATGCTTTTTTAATCAATGGAGCAGGAATGGAACTTTTTATAGATAAAGTGATAGAACAATTGACAGAACTTCCGATAATAGAAGCTTCTCATGGAATTTCCTTATTAGAAGGAATAGAACATGAACATAACCATTTTCATGAAGAACACGAAGAACATGAGGAACAGGAAGAAGAAGGACATGAGCATAGTGAAAATGGTCATGTTTGGATGGATATGGAACGATATCAAATACAGATTTCTACAGCAGTAGAATATCTGAAAGAACTTTTGCCAGAAAAAGCAGAGCAATTAACAAGAGCAGAAAATAATTATCAAACAAAAGTGCAAGAGTTGTTAAAACAAGTAGCATTGTTAAGAGTGCAGACGAGAGGTTTACCGGTTGTGATTTTTCATGAAGCATTTGCTTATTTAGCAGAAGTATTGGACATGGAAGTAATAGCAGTACTTTCCTTAGATGAAGAAACGATACCAAGTGCAGGAGAAATTGCAGAAGTAATTGAGGAAATTAACTATCATGGTAGTGCTTTGATTTTTATAGAAGAAGAGTATGCTTCTCATGCCGATAAAATTGTAGCAGAAACGTTAGCAGAAGTCATTTATTTAGACCCATTAGTGACTGGAACAGGAGAAAAGGAAAGCTATCTTACTGGAATGG
>CALASV010000161.1 GCA_937888895.1 uncultured Clostridia bacterium
AAAGAAGGATATGAATTTTACGTTGGAACAAGTTATCGTCATTTAATCGTTTGGGATAATGGAAGTGTAGTAAAATTAACACCACCACATGATGTACTTGGAAAAACGATTGGTGAGTATTTGCCAGAAGAAGTTGCATTGAAAGAGATGATGAAAAAGAGTTATGATATTTTAAATCATCATCCGTTAAATGAAGAACGTGCAAAGAAAGGGTTAAATAAAGCAAATTCTCTTTGGTTCTGGGGTGCAGGTACAAAGCCTTGTTTAACTTCCTTTGAAGAAAAAACAGGAAAACGAGGAGCTATGATTTCAGCAGTAGATTTATTAAAAGGAATTGCTGTAGGCGCTGGAATGAAAGTAATCAAGGTAGAAGGTGCAGATGGTACATTACATACAAATTATGAAGGAAAAGCACAGGCAGCAGTAGATGCTTTGTTAAAAGATGGGTATGATTTTGTATATGTTCATGTAGAAGCACCAGACGAAATGGGACATCAAGGAAGTTTGGAACGTAAAATTACGTCAATTGAACTTTTAGATAGTAGACTTGTGAAAGTGGTGAAAGAACAGATGGATGCTTCAGGGGAAGCGTACCGAATGTTGATTGCACCAGACCATCCAACACCAATTGCACTTCGTACACATACATCAGATGCAATACCGTTTGTATTGTATGATAATACGATGGAAAGAAGACGTATTGCACAGTATAATGAAAAAGAAGCAACAGCAAGTGGATTTTTATTAGAAAATGGATATGAATTAATCGAGTTATTATTTCAAAAATAAAAAATTTCCATACAGTAAAAACTGTATGGAAATTTTTTTAGTTATACACGTCCAAATTCGGAGAGTATTAAATTTTTATTACGTTCTTGTACAGTACGAATACTCCACTCGTGTGTGAATAAAAGCAAAGGTCTATCTTTTAAGTCTTTTACTTTCTTTGTGTCGGATGTTACGTTTAAGGCTGCGACATCAATTTCTTTATTTTCAATCCAGCGAATATATTCATAAGGGAGTTGGTCCATACGGATTTCTACGCCGTATTCAGATTCCAAACGGAATTTTAATACATCAAATTGTAATACACCGACTACGCCTACAATAATTTCTTCCATACCTGTATTAAATTCTTGGAAAATCTGAATCGCACCTTCTTGTGCAATTTGGTTGACACCTTTAATAAATTGTTTTCGTTTCATTGTGTCTACTTGACGAATTTTTGCAAAGTGTTCTGGGGCGAAAGTAGGAATACCTTCATAAGCAAATTTCTTGTTTGGCATACAAAGAGTATCTCCAATGGAGAAAATACCTGGGTCAAATACACCAATAATATCACCTGCATAAGCTTCTTCTACGATTTTTCTTTCTTGTGCCATCATTTGTTGTGGTTGAGAAAGACGGATTTTTTTGCCACCTTGTACATGATTTACTTCCATACCTGCTTCAAAACGTCCAGAACAAATACGCATGAAGGCAATACGGTCACGGTGAGCTTTATTCATATTTGCTTGAATCTTAAATACAAAAGCAGAAAAATCATTTTCTACAGGGTCAATAATGCCAGTGTCTGCTTTACGAGGTAATGGAGTAGAAGTCATAGCAAGGAAGTGTTTTAAAAAGGTTTCTACACCAAAGTTTGTTAGGGCAGAACCGAAAAAGACAGGGGTTAATTCACCACCACTTACTAAGTCCATATCAAATTCACTACCAGCTCCACCAAGTAAGTCAATTTCATCTACTAAGTTTTGATGATTTTCTCTACCAATAATTTCATCTAAGTTTTCATCACCAAGTTCTGCTTCTACGGTTTCTACTTCGGTTTGTCCACTATTTGCAGCGAAGAAACGGGTGATTTTCTTTGTATTTCTATCGTAAACACCACGGAAATTTTTACCAGAACCAATTGGCCAGTTCATAGGGCAAGTTTGAATACCAAGTACACTCTCAATTTCATCTAATAATTCAAATGTATTTCTAGCTTCACGGTCTAATTTATTGACAAAAGTAAAAATTGGAATATGACGCATGACACAAACTTTAAAAAGTTTGATAGTTTGAGCTTCTACACCTTTCGAAGCATCAATTACCATGACAGCAGAATCGGCAGCCATTAACGTACGGTAAGTGTCTTCTGAAAAGTCTTGGTGTCCTGGAGTATCCAAAATATTGATACAGTAGCCGTCATAATTAAACTGCATAACAGAAGAAGTAACCGAAATACCACGTTCTTTTTCAATTTCCATCCAGTCAGATACGGCATGTTTTGCAGTTTTCTTTGCTTTTACAGAGCCAGCAAGATTGATTGCTCCCCCGTATAATAAAAGTTTCTCTGTTAACGTAGTTTTACCAGCATCCGGGTGGGAGATGATAGCAAATGTACGGCGCTTGTTTATTTCTTGTGCATATTGTCCCATAAAATCCTCCATAAAAAATAGGAATAAAATAATATATTTGTTCAGAAACATCTGTTTTTTTCAAACTGAATCATTATAGCATATCTTGTTAGCAGAAGCAAGGACAGAAACCGATGAAAAAGTACTTTTTATATAGGTTTTTACGACATATAGAATACAATTGCTAGGTTTTTAGCTGGTTGTTTTAGTTTGTAGAATATGCTACAATAAGGAAGTATTTACAATGGGGAGAGAAGAAATTATGATATTTTTAGATAAACACGAATTTGGACAGTTTCTGCGAAGAAAACGAATGAAACAAGATATTAATTTAGATATATTAGCAGAAGGTCTTTGCTCTTTTCAAGTCATTAGTAAAGTAGAAAAGGGAGAGATTTTTCTAAACAGAGATGTAAGAGAGAGGTTGATAGAACGTTTAGGAGAAAGTGCTTATGATTATGAAAATTATGTAGATGCTAAAGATTATGAGGAGTGGAAATTAGAAACGGCTTTATTAGATGCATTAAATTCGGCACATATTTCTAAAGCACAATTATTATTGCAAACTTATGAAAATAACTATAAAAAAAGTGATATGGTGGCACAGCAGTTTTATACGGTGATGTTATTACAATTATTAGAATTAAAACATACACCACAAGAGGAAAAGAATGCATTATTGGAACAAGCAGTAAAATTAACAATTCCAAATATAGATAAGAAATTCATTTCTGACCTGATTCTTTCGATTTCTGAATTAAATTTAGTATTAGAATATGTTACCTATCAAAAGAAAGAACATTTAGAAGAACAATATAAGGAATTATTTCAATATATCCAACAAGAAAAATTTGATTTAGAAAGTCGAGCATTGTTTTATTCTAAATTGGCATTGTATTTTTGTAACTATCAATGGGAAAAAATAGAAAAAGAACAAAAGAGATGGAAAGTAATTTCCATAGTAGAGGAATTGTTTCAAGTATGTACACAAGCTATGGAGCATTTAAGAAATCATAAAAAAGTATATTTTGCTTTGGAATTGTTAGAAATGAAACAAAAGATTGTTTCGTTTTTGTTAAAACAAAAAGACTTATACTCAAAAGAACAGATAGAATACTATGAAAAAGAACAAGAGGAAACGATAGCATTTTTAGATGTTTTGAATCGCTTATATGAAAGGTATTACATACCAAAACAGACAAATAAGTATACGATATTTTATCAAAAACGAGAAATCCATTGTATCAATGATGTCATACGAGCAAGACGAAAAATGTTTCAAGTAAATCCTCAAGATTTAGAAGATATTTGTGAAGTAAAAACAATAAAGCGACTAGAAAAGAAAACAACAAAACCACAAATGGAAATAGTAAAGCGATTATTTCATCGTTTTCATTTATCTACGGAAATGGAACGCCCATTAATTGTAACAAGTTCTGAAAAAGCAATTCGATTGGAACAACAACTTCGTGTAACAATGAATCAAAGAGAATACGAAAAAGCAAGAGAATTGTTACAAGAAATAAAAAAATTGATTCCAATGGAAGAATTGATAAATAAACAATATGTAGAATATGAAGAAGTATATATTGCATATGGGAAAAACGAAATAACAAGAGAACAATTTATACAGGAATCTATTCCTATATTGGAATATACGATGCCATTAAAAGTTGCTTTAAGACCTTTTGAAGAGATAAAGTTTAGAAATGGTAGAATACAACAAGAGGAAAAATATTTTACTCATGCAGAATTAACTATTCTTTATAATATAGCAAGACGATTAGAAGATACAGAAAGACAACCATATTTTTCTATATTAAAAGAATATTTTGAAGGATTAGAAAAAGAACGAACAATAGTATCGATGCTAGGAACGTATGGACTTGTTATGGGAGGAATTGCTAGTGATTTAGGAAATCAAGGAAACTATGAGGAGTCTATAGCAATTAATAGAAAGATAATAGAACAGTCTTTAAAGGCGAAGCATTTAGAGTATGTAGAAGAAAATATATATAGTCTTATGTGGAACGAAGAAAAGAGAAAAGGGTTTTCAGAAAAAGAAAACCCAGAGCGTATGTTATGTATGCAAGATTGTATGGTAATGGATATTTATAATCGAGATAAATTGAATGAAGATTGGATAAAACATAAATTAAATGATATTTTTGGTAGTTAAAGTAGAGGATATTCGCTTTCGGCTTTGTCAGTATCTTTGTCATGTAAAGGTTGTATTTCATATTCATTTTTTGTATTTGTATGATTATCCTGTTCGTTATCTTCTGAAATTTGAGTATGTTCTGTTTCCATAGAAATAGTAGGAAAATTTGTAGTGGTAGTAGTAATACAGAGTAAAAATGCAGTAGTAGATACTAAAGTAATCTTTTTTAATAATTTTGTCATGGTAATAAGTTCCTTTCTTTTGATTTTTTGTTTTCGAGCGAATCATAACAAATAAAATAGAGGGAGACAAGTACCAAAGTAGGCGAAAAATTTTTCTACTACTTTGGTACTTGTGAGTATTTGTAAAAATATGCTACAATACAGACATCACAAAGAAATATGCATATGATGAGTGAAATACGAAAGAAAGGAGACAAAAAATGCGTTTAGCAAAGAAATTCGGAGTCATAGTGGCAATGGCAGCAGTATGTTTGACAATGGCAGCACCAACGACAGCAAATGCAGGAACCTGTCCACCACATTATTTTTCGGTTTATGATACAGACCAAGAAATTACAACAAGCACACATAAATATGTTTATAGTATAACAAAACATCCAGATGGTTCAATAGAAAAACATTATGATTATTGTACAGTTACTGTTGAAAAAATTTATTCTAATTCCATATGCTTAAATTGTTCTTTAAAGAAAAGAGAATTGACATCAGAAAGTGATAGTCATTCAGATGATTGTGGTGAAGATTAGGATAAGTATTTTCTATAATAAGTTTCTATTACTAGAAAATCAGATGATAAATATTTGCCTGACTATTGCTAGATAATTAAAAAGTAAGCAGTGAAAGTCTTTCACTGCTTGCTTTTGATAAAAAATAAATATTCTAATGTTTATATTTATTCACCAGTTTACAAATTTTGAGTATGACTAAAAAAGCTAAGTGCCTTTTGTTGCAA
>CALASV010000162.1 GCA_937888895.1 uncultured Clostridia bacterium
ATAATAATCATAGAAAGCGAAGTATTCATATTCGCAATCAAAGAAATCGGTTGTTTTACAATTTCTGGTATTGGAATTCGTCCCAAGTATATGACTAATCCTACTCCTATCGCAATTAACACAGGATTTGTTATAACATTTTTTAATACTTCTTTTCCAAATGGCTTTCCACTTACTACAACATAACCGATTGTCCATACAAAAATATTAAACATCGTGACAAAAGCACTTGTATATAACATTCCTTCTGTCCCAAACATCGCTTGAATTAAAGGAAATCCCATATATACGGAATTAGAAAACATACTACCAAACGTAAGAATTGCTTTATTTTTACTTTTTGATTTCATCATAAATAAAAAACTAAGAACAAAGCCTACTACCATAACTACGGTACTAAAAACAAAAGACCATACTAAATTAGATAATATATCAGGGTCAAACTCTGACATATAAGAATTTAGTATTACCATCGGCATAACAACCGAAACTAAAAAACTAGAAAATACCTTTCTTGACTCTGGCTGAATAATTTTTGCTTTTACACCTGCAAAACCTACAAAAATAAGTAAAAATAAAATACTCACTTGCTCTAATGTTATCAATGCTAAATCCATCTCAAACCTCCTCATTTATTTTTTTATCAATAATCTTACCAATATTGATATTTTTTTCTTTTTAAAATCAAAAACAATACCGTAATGATAACTGCCATTACTTCTGCTACTACAATCGAATACCAAATACCATCCATTCCAAGTAATGCTGGTAAAACTAATACAGCTATGATTTGAAATACTAATGTTCTTAAAAAAGAAATTAACGCAGATGTTAATCCATCATTTAATGCTGTAAAGAAGGATGAGCCAAAAATTGCAATTCCTGAAAATAAAAAGGAAAACGAATAAATAAAAAATCCTCGACAAGTTAGTTCTAATAGTTCTTTATCATAACCTACAAATAACCTTGATAAAGGCTGTGCTAATACTTCCCCTAAAATTAACATACCAACGGAAAAAGTAATAATAATAACTAAACTCTTTTTTAACAACCCTTTTAATTCGGTATGATTACTAGCTCCATAATGAAAACCAATCACTGGTGCTACCCCAATCGAATAACCAATAAACGCTGCCATAAAAATCATACTGACATACATCAATACACCATACGCTGCTACTCCATTTTCCCCTGCATAATGAAGAAGTTGTGTATTATATAACATACTAACTAATGACATTGAAATATTACTCATCAATTCGGAAGAACCATTCGTACAAGCCCTTACAATCGCATTCCCATACCACTTTGTTTTCCCAAGTTTTAATAAACTAGCATTTTTTCTTCCAAAATAAAACAATGGTATTACACCACCAACGACTTGACTAAGTCCTGTTGCTAATGCTGCTCCTACTAAACCAAGTTGAAATACAGCAATAAAAAGTGCATCTAATACCATATTCGTTATGCCAGAAAATACTGTTACAATAAGACCAAGTTGTGGTTTTTCAGCAGTAATAAAAAAACTTTGAAATTCCATCTGCAAAATAAATGCTGGTAATGCAAGTAAAATAATGCGTCCATAAGTAACACAATCTTCTAACATTGTTCCTTCTGCACCAAGTAACGCTCCAATCGGACGAAGAAAAATAATTCCAAGTACTGCTAATACAATACCACAAGCAAGTGATACATAGACAAACAAAGAAAAATATTCTTTTGCTTTTTCTGTTTTACCCTCACCCATTGTCTTAGCTACTAAAGCACTACCACCTGTTCCAAACATAAAGCCAATTGCACCTAACATCATAAGTACTGGCATAATAAAATTCACAGCTGCAAACGGTGTTTTTCCAACAAAGTTAGATACAAAAAATCCATCTACTACGCCATAAATCGAAGTAAATATCATCATAAAAATAGATGATACCGTAAATCTTAATAATTTACTATATGTAAAATGGTCTGATAATTTAATATTCATAATTTCTCCCCCATGAACGCAAATTGCTTCACAACTGCAAAGTAACACATTAGATGGAATTTTCTCCATCTAATACAAGCATCCCACTAATCCTACTTAAAATTCTACACATTTGAAAAGAAAATTGCTTGTTCTACGTTCAAATAAATATCCAACCTAAAATAATAGTTTCTACTACTAAAATAACAGGCATTCCATACTTAAAATACCAATGTTTTGTCTTATGACGAAACTGATACATACCGTATGTTGTTCCAAATGCTCCACCTAATATTGCTACAAGAAATAATGTTTTTTCTGGAATACGAAATTGATTTTTTTTCGCTTTTTGCTTATCTGACCACATAACATAAAGACCTACCACATTAATTAAAAAAAGATACATTACAAATAATTCTACCATATATTTCCTCTTTTCTATGATTTCTTTTTTATCAATGCTTTTTTCTTCCAACCACCTTGTACATACCTAGCAATTGACAACAATAAAGAAATAATCCAACCTAAATTAAATGCCCACCAAATAACATCAACACCAAATGTTCCTGCAAATCCTACCGTTACAATAAGACGAATAAAAAAGCTAAGTAAGGTTGTTAAAATAAACCAACTCATATCTCCACTGCCTTTAAAAGTTCCTTTAATTAACATAAAAGTAGAAAATACAATCAAGCAAGAGCCTACGACTTGCACATATTCTGTACCAACTGCTAATACTTGCATCATATCTGCATCCGTTTCAGAAACAAATAGACGAATAATCGGTTCTGCAAAAAAAGTAAATATCAATGTCATTATAAGCGAAATTCCACCACAACAAAGTATCGAAGATTTTAATCCTGGCCAAATACGCTCTATTTTCTTCGCACCCATATTTTGACCTACATAATTAGAATAGGCATTCGCATAATTAATTGGAATGGATATCGCTAAATTGATAACTTTCGATGCCGCTGCACTTCCTGCAATAACTGCGGAACCAAAACTATTAATTGTTGCTTGCACAATAACCGAACCAACCGATACTATGGATTGTTGCAAAGCAGATGGTAATGCAAATTTTAACATCATCACTAACAATTCTTTATCAAAATAAGAACTACCCTCTTCTTTCGGAAATTCCTCTAACAATTTCGGAACATCTTTGATTGCTAATATCATTGCTAAACATTGAGAAATGGCCGTAGCTATCGCTGCACCAGCAACACCCCACTCAAAAACAATAATAAA
>CALASV010000163.1 GCA_937888895.1 uncultured Clostridia bacterium
TAGATAATTGTCATTATACAATATATAAAAATTATTTTCAATATCGATTAGACATAAAGAAATGGAAATCATTACTTACCCCAGAAATTGTTTTTTTGCTTACAAAAATTCATGAATTTAAAGGAAAACAAGCTTTATTTATTGAAGCTCAGATAGATGAATTAGAGCATTTGACAGAGTCTTCTTGTATTCAAAATATAGAGGCATTTAGTCAAATAGAGGAAATAGTGATATCACATGAGCGTTTAAAATTACTTGCATTAGATAAGACAATGCCAAAGAATCAAAAGGAGTTTGAAATAGCGGGATATAGAGAAGTTTTGAATATGATTCATAGTAGTTATGAGCATATTCCAATAAAATCATCTGTTATTTTACAATTACATAGAGATTTATATAAATTTAATTCTGTTAGTATAGGTGGCAAGTATAAGACGATAGATACTGTTACAAAAGAAGATTTTTATGAAGTTTTAGAAACTAGATTTATTACTATGTCAGGTTGGGAAATATCAGAAATGATAGAAGAATTGTGTCATAGATTTGAAGAAATTTTTAAAGATGAAATAATAGACCCATTATTGATTATTCCTATGTTTATATTGGATTTTTTATGTATACATCCATTTAGTGATGGTAATGGTAGAATAAGTAGATTATTAACTTTGTTATTGTTGTATCGTTCAGGATATATGGTAGGGAAATATGTTAGTATAGAAAAATTGATTGAGAGTTCTAAAGATGATTATTATGAGATATTACAACAAAGTTCGAAATTGTGGAATGAAGGGAAAAATAATTATGAACCTTTTGTAAGATATATGTTAAATATTATTGCAAGTGCATATCAGCAATTTTATGACAGAGTAAACTTTTTAGTGATGAATGATTTATCAAAGCCAGAGAAAATAAGGGAAGTCATTAAGGAAACAAAAGGTACTATTACAAAGACTGAAATTATGAAAAAATGTCCCAATATTAGTCAAGTGACAGTGCAACGGGCATTGGCTGAGTTACTTGCGAATGGTGAGATTATAAAGATTGGTGGCGGAAGATATACAAAATATGAGTGGAAGAAGTCGAAGGGAGATAACTAGATGATTACAGGTGAATTAAAAAATAAAATTGATAATATGTGGAATGTATTTGCAGCAGGAGGATTAGTTAATCCATTAGAAGTAATTGAACAAGTTACTTATTTAATGTTTATTCATGATTTAGATGATGCAGATAATATTCGAGCAAAAGAAAGTGCAGTACTTGGACTTCCATATAAGAGTATATTTGCAGAGGAAATATGTATTGGAGATAGAACAATAGAAGGTTCGCAGTTAAAGTGGTCGGTATTTCATGATTTTCCTGCAACACGAATGTATTCCATTATGCAAGAGTGGGTATTTCCTTTTATCAAAAATCTTCATGGAGATAAAAATAGTGCTTATTCGAAATATATGGATGATGCCATTTTTAAATTGCCTACACCATTATTACTTTCTAAAGTGGTAGATGCATTGGATGAAATTTATCGTTTAATGGCAGAAGTAAAGGATATTGATATTAGAGGAGATGTTTATGAATATTTACTTTCTAAGATAGCTCAGTCAGGAAGAAATGGACAATTTAGAACACCTCGTCATATTATTCGTATGATGGTAGAATTGATGCAACCAAAACCAGAGGATACTATTTGCGACCCTGCGTGTGGTACATCTGGATTTCTTGTAACAGCAGGAGAGTATTTAAAAGAAAAATATAAAAAAGAAATTTTCTTTGATAAACAGAAAAAAGAACATTATATGAATCGCATGTTTTATGGATTTGATATGGATAGGACAATGCTCCGTATTGGAGCGATGAATATGATGACACATGGTGTAGAGAGTCCATTTATTGAGTACAGAGATAGCTTATCCGACCAAAATCAAGATAGAGAAAAATATTCTTTGATTCTTGCAAATCCCCCATTTAAAGGAAGTTTAGATGCAGATACTGTATCAGCAGATTTGCTAAAAGTGTGTAAAACGAAAAAAACAGAATTATTATTTTTAGCTGCATTTGTACGTATGCTTAAAGTAGGTGGAAGATGTGCTTGTATTGTTCCAGATGGAGTTTTGTTTGGCTCATCTACAGCACATAAAGCCATTCGTAAAGAATTAGTAGAAGAAAATCGTTTAGAAGCAGTGATATCTATGCCATCTGGTGTATTTAAGCCGTATGCAGGAGTATCCACAGGAATTTTAATCTTTACAAAAACAGGACATGGTGGAACAGATAACGTATGGTTTTATGATATGACAGCAGATGGATTTAGTCTTGATGATAAAAGAACACCAATAGCAGAAAATGATATTGCAGATATTATAGAAAGATTCCATAACTTAGATGGAGAAACTGATAGAAAAAGAACAGATAAATCCTTTTTTGTCCCAAAAGAAGAAATCGTAGCGAATGACTATGATTTGTCCATTAATAAATATAAACAGGTGGAATATGTGGCAGTAGAATATCCACCAACTAGTGAAATAATGGCTAATATTGAAGCTATTGAGATGGAAATAGCAAAAGAAATGGTAGAGTTAAAGAAACTATTAGAGAAATAGTGGTTAAAATAAATTAAAATTTTGGGAGATGATAAGAATGTTTTATAAAGTGGCCTTTTATCCCATTTGTGCTGCAAACGGAATTCTCGGTGCAGCGATTCAGACGTATGGATATGCAGTGTACACATC
>CALASV010000164.1 GCA_937888895.1 uncultured Clostridia bacterium
CACCACTTAATGCTTTACGCATTTGAAGTGGGGGACTTATTTGATTCGGTTAAAATCGAAAACCTGTTTTAAATGCTTTTGAAGCAAATGCTTGTTGATACTCTTTTAAGTCCCAAAGTTCGATTTCTGGGAGTTTTATTAAACCTCGATTTAATAAGTTTAATGCTGGTTCAAATGGACCACAACGACTTCCTACTATCGTGATTTCATTTACTACAAAATAACTAAGGTCAATTTGAATTGCACCTGCATAAGTACTTTTTAATACAATCGTTCCTTTTTTTCGAACAATGTTTTTTGCTAATTCCATACCAGATGGTGAACCTGTTGCATCAATGACAATCTCATATGTATCGCCTTCGTTATGCTTTATTTTCCCTAACGGTTCAAATAACTTTAATTTATCTTCATGTTTTCCAATAATCGTCAAATCTACACCATATAGTGATACGACTTGTGCAATCATAAGAGCCAATCTTCCGTCACCAATAATTGCTACATTTTTTTCTGGTGCTAAATGAATTTGATTTGGAATTTCTAATGCTGCTGCCAAAGGTTCTACATAAATTGCTTTTTCAGTTGGTAGAGAATCTGGTACAACGTGAATTAAATGATTTGCAAGTACAAAATACTGTGCAAATGTACCATCTAATCCTTCCATACCAATGACTTTTCGAGTCAAACAATGTTTTTCTCGACCTGTTTTGCAATAAATACAATCTCCACAGCCTTCATTTAATTCTCCAACGACTCTTTTTCCAATTAAAGTTTCATCATCAGAATCTTCTACAATTCCTACAAATTCGTGCCCTAATACTCCACGAAATTCAGGACGATAACCACGAATAACTTCTCTATCGGTATTGCAAATGGCAGACATTAACACTTTAATTAAACTATGACCTTTTGTTACCGTTGGCTTTTTATAATCTTCCATATAAACAGGAGATGTTCCATTAAAATATAACGCTTTCATACTTTTACTCCTTACATTATTTATTTGTAAGGCTTTTGCCATCAAAATAATACTTTCATTCTGAATTTTTTACATTGCTTGATGAATGTTTACAATACATTGTGTTACTAATGCTTTAAATTGGTCTGCTACTCTGTCTGCTGTTTCCTTTACTTCTATATGAGATAATGGCTGTTCTAACATACCACAACCTAAATTAGTAATACAAGAAATACCACATACTTTCATTCCCATATGATTTGCAGCTACTGCTTCTGCTGCTGTACTCATACCCGCGGCATCTGCACCAAGAATACGGCACATCTTTACTTCCGTTGGAGTTTCAAAATTTGGCCCTGTTAACTGAATATAAACACCTTCTTGCAATTTAATCTGAAGGTCTTTTGCTGTCTTTCGAATAATTTCTTGTAAATCCTTTTTATAAATATCACTCATATCAGGGAAACGAGTACCTAATTCGTCTATATTTTGACCAATCAATGGAGATGGGACAAAATTCATAATGTGGTCAGTAATCATCATAAAATCACCAGCCGAAAACTCATAATTTAATCCACCAGAAGCATTTGTCAAAAATAGCACTTTTGCTCCCAATAATTTCATTAAACGAGTTGGTAAGACAACATCTGTCATTGGATATCCTTCATAATAATGAACACGACCTTGCATACATACTACAGGTACTCCCTTGACATAACCAAAAATAAAACGTCCCTTATGTCCATCCACAGTAGAAACAGGAAAACCTTCAATCTCATTATAATCTAACGTAGCAACTACATCTATCGTTTCGCCATAGTCACCAAGACCAGAACCTAATACTAACGCAATTTCAGGTTGAAAATCAATTTTTTCTCTTACACTGTTATAACATCTCATTAATTTCTCATATACAGGATTCATTTCTTACTCCTTCCCAACTCACAAAATGTCTTTTTTAAGGATTTATACGAAAATATTATAATATAGGAAGGTAGTTTTTTCAACTAAAACTCTCACTTAAAAAACATAAAAAAATCCCCATTAGATAATTTACTATATTACTTTTTTGATTTTTTCATCGTTTCTTCAATGGATGGAAGTACTCTATCGTTTCTATTTTGATATTCTCTTGCATCGATATCCATATATCTAATATTATCTTTTTCTGGCATTCTAGTCGAATCTTTCATTGCAAAAAATTCTTTGATATGTTGTAAATCATCTATGTTCCTTCCACCAAGGAATTTGTTCATTTCCTCTTTATAACTTAAAATTAAATCATCTACATCAATATCTCTTAATGGGTCTAAATTTAAACTTTCTCCATTTTTATATGCATCTTTGAAATCTACTCTTCTAGCTGACAATATATTTAAAGAAATATTACCATATCCATAAGCTTTCGCTTTACCAACATTCATCCAACTATTTTCCTTTAATTTAATTGCCCAAAGTAATAATCCCAATTCTTCTTTTTTCAAATTTTTAAATCTTACTTTTCCTTTAAAATACGTTCCTTTTTCCAATGGATAAAACCCTGACTCTGCTAGAATATTTTTTGCTTCTACTGGTATAACTTCATCTCGCAACCAATACTGTTTCACACCTCGAAGTTCAAAATTTTCATTATAAGTAACTGCTTGTCCTTTTACAGGTTTCAAATAATCACTATAACTGGTTGGTTTCGGTTCAGATAAAATCAATTGTATCTTTTCTAACTCATTTGTATCTTCTACGATAGTTGCATCAGAAAAAGATACTTTTGATTTATAACTAGATGTTTGATTCGCATAACCAAATAAGAATTTTGCATAATCTAATACTTCTGATTTATGTTTTAAAGGTAAGCCTTTTTTAATTGTATTATTATAAAAAAGTCGTACTCTTGGCGTAAATCCAAAATATAATTTATCTCCTAATGCATTTATTTCTTTATTTTTTGGTGGAATATAAAATACAGGTTTTAATTCTCCTTCTTTAGGAAGGTCAAAAAACTCTCGTCCACCAAATTGTTTTAATGTATTTTTTCTCTTTTCAATATCTATCTGAAATGCACGAATATCTTTCTCTGGAATTGGAATACATGGTTTCTTATCATCTAATTTTGGAATAATATAAATGGCTTTTTTCTCATTCATCTTACCAGTAGAAATGACATAACCTTGATGTTTATATGTTCCAACATTACCTACTGCTATAATATCCTTATCCCCTGATAATTCATAAGATATTTCGTTAAAGTATGGTTCATAATCTTTATTTTCAACCCCTTTATAATGAACTCTTCCTTTTCTTACTTCTCTTCTAAACTCTTTATCTATTTTGTGTTGCATTTTCCCCTTTTGTTCAAAAAACTCAAAAGAAAATGGTTTATTATATTTTTTTGACAAAAGATATTGTTTTACTATCGTTCTTTCGCTTACAATATAATAATTCATTTCTTTATAATCACTTTTAATAGAGTCTACACAAGTTTGATAAATTACATATTTTCCTTGCTCATTTTTAATATAACCAGCCTTTATATTCAATAATACACTCAACTTATTTCCATCTACTGGAACAGGTTTAGAACCAAGAATTGTATTATATCTACCTTTTTCTTTTCCACTTGCTACATTTCGATACATTAAAACATAATCATCAATATCATCATTCATACTTGCAAGACCTAACATTTGCACATTATTTCGAATAAGACCTCGCATCGTACTTCCCGGAATGGCATATTGTCCATACGAATTTTTGCAAAACTTCCCTTTACCATCATCTACAATAATAGGTGTTTTTGCTTCTATCA
Organism: uncultured Clostridia bacterium; assembly: GCA_937888895.1. GTDB lineage: Bacteria > Bacillota > Clostridia > Lachnospirales > Lachnospiraceae > SIG299. The sequence continues at coordinate 3,759 of CALASV010000164.1, forward strand.
TATACTCTACTTCTCCAGTAAAAAGGTCATCTGAAATTATTCCATGATTTGTCAATTGTTTTGCATCATATTCATATACCTTATCTGAAAAAGATACAAAATTATAAGGTGCACCAACATAAGAAACTTCCACATTATCTTGATTATTATAAGTATTTTGACTATTACGATAATTATTTTTCTTATTATTTTCCCATATTTTCTCTTTTTTCGGTTTTGAGTTTCCACCCATCATATTATTTGCTAAATTACTTAAATCCAATTCCATGCCTTCCACCTCCTACTCTATTCCCTTTAATCTTGTCAGTGCCACTACTGCCTGTCCGTCTTCATCATAGTCTAAATATTGTTGCACTACTAATACGTCCTTTTTCCCTGCCTCACAAAATTTTGGTGCTATTTCATATTTTTTTATAATAATATCTTCATTATTTTTATCAGAAACTTCTACTGCTTTTTTTCCTTCCTCTGTTTCAAATATATGAAGTTCTTTATCCTCAGAAAAAAATCTAGCTTCCAAACATTGTTTCAAATTCAGTTTTGGTAAATCCTCTGTTTTACACAAAATAACTTCACTTAACATATATACTAAAGCATATTCATACATTGTAATACTTTCATACGCTTTTGTAATTTCAATATTCTTTACATGATACGCCATTACATTATTCCTTTCCCTTTGTAATTAATCGGATACTCATAATCCAAATAATTGCGATTTGTTTGGTGGAACTTGTACTCCACCGAATACAAATAAGTGGTGAACTTATTTGATTTGGTTAAAAAATACTGCAAATCTTCTTTGTTTTTCCTTACAAATATTAGTTACTTTACCATTTATTAGATAATAATTTTTCATCCATGTAAAAACTAATTTTATAGAAATTTATCTACTTCTTAGATTGTAATGCTTTCATATATGTTCCAATCACATTTGTTTCATCTGTAACAGTTCCTGTTGTCAAATCAATTTCTGCACTTACTTGTTCTTTTGGATGTTCTATTTGAATAGAAGAAACCTTAATAATTCCTTTCCCTACATTTGCTCCACCACCAATGCTCATCGTTCCAATGGCAAGGTCTCTTAATGCCATAAGCAAAATCGCACAAATTTTATCTCTATTTTCGCATTGTTTTACACCAATTCGAATATGTATATTTCCAAATACATTTTTCTCTGTAAATAAACTGCCATGCATAACCCCACCAGTGAATTTATCAATATGAATACGATGCGACAATGCTTTTTTATCATTTTCTTCTTTTTTACCGATTACTGTATCATAAAATCGAAGACAACCTGCCATTCCCTCTGTATCTTTTCCCTTCCCTGTTCCAAATGCTTCCAAAATCAATGATTCACACTGTAAATAACCTGCAATTTTTTTCATTTGACTTTTTATTGCACCTTTCAAGGAAGTAGCTGGTACAATATATTGTTTCCTTGCATTTTGTATATTCATACAGCCGGGTGTATTTTCCCCATACTCTGTTACTGCAATACTTTTCACAAGTAATTCATTTTCTGTTTTACCATATATTTCAAACTCATATACATCTTCTACGATACGTTTTTCACAAATCTTTTTTGTAATATCCGTATATTTTTCTAATTGTAAGCTATCTTCATCTGCCCAATCTTCTCTACCCTCTTTGGTTTTCAAATTAAATTCTTTCAAACACAATTTCTCAATTTGAAGATATCCACAACCATTACTTTTTTGTCCACCAATTTGCACAATTCCTTGCGAGAATGCTGAAAAGATTTCCTCTAATTTCTCTCGTTTCTTAGTATCATATAAATATACTTGGAATATAACTTTTGCACCAGCTCCGATATACTCCATCTGAAATTTATGCCCTACACTTTCCTCCGTACCAGAAACTATACTAGTATCACAAGTTCCCGACATAGGATTTAACTTTACTCTTGGTCGCAACTCTAATGTTACATTATTTACAAACATTCCATCACTAAATGAAACTCTACTTGCATAGTCAGATGCATTACTATTTTCAGATAATTCTGAAACTCCAAACAATTCTTGCATCTCCTTTAATCCATTTCTTTTTTCATAATAGTTACGAAATACCCCTGCTAAACTAGAAGCTTGAATAAACGGCTTACCGTCTACTGGATGAAGTAATACGGTTTCTTTTTCACCCGTTGCACTTCCAATATGCAATGGTTCTGTACAAATTGCTGTCACCAAATATTTTACTACATTACTATATTGAATTTTTTTTGACATTACTCATTCCCTTTCTTATTCTCGTATCGAATTAATTCTATAAGTAACTTCAGTTTCCAACGGTCTTGTTCTTCTGCTGAAAATAAATTCGCTCTTTTCATTCCCATTATAGTATCTTTTATAGCCAGTTCCATAAATAACTGCTCTTTTTCTTCTTCCGAATATAAATTTTCTTCTATGGAATGTTTTATAGATTCTTCCATAAATTTTTCTAATTCTACTTCAAATAATCTCTCTACAAACTTTTTAATTTCTAAGAAACTACCTCTTTCTTTTTGTGTATTATTTGTCTGTTCTTTTTCCATCGAATAATTTAAATAATCTTGTATTGCTTGTTTAGCTTGTTTTGGTTGATATTGATACATCGTAGCAATCGCATATAATTTATTTAACTGACTAGAACTAATTGTGCCATAAGTAAATCTTTTTTCTACAATAAAACGCTTTATTTTTTGTTCTAATAACCTTGCATAATATTGTTTTGCTACCATTTTTAATACTTGTGCATCTTCGTTATGAGTAACTATATTCTCTTTTTGCTCTGCGTGACTAACATCTATCTTTTCTTTACCATTCACACTTTCATAGTCTTTTAAAAATAATACTCTACCACAACCTTCATTTGTACGAATACCAATGCCTGTATCACATACTATATTCTGACATTTTTCTGTAATATTGCCATCAAATTTCAGTTTAAACACACTTCCTTGTTCAAACATAACAACTGATGGAATTTTTGTTTGCCAAGTTCGATTATATCCCCTTACATTTACAGTAGAAGTAGAGCAAAATTCAATCTCTAAATTTTCCACACCTAGTTTTTTAGCAAGTTGTTTCGTATCTAACCCACATAATTCTCCCGTATGTTCATTTCTCATTGCTGTATTGGAAAGTAACATCATATAACAACAACTTTGTAAATCATTATTTGACAAATACTGTTCATACGGAAGATTTGACACATAATCACACTCTATTACTTCACACTTACCAAACCCTGCCGACCTTGCATTTCCAATAAAAATAATATTACTAAATGTCTTTTTAATTCTTTCTTTTAATTCTTCCTGATTTACTCGAATATACCCACAAAACAATTGCCCTGGCATGATATATTCATTACGAAATACATTTTGCTTTTCACTTTGTTCTAAATTTATTTTAATTTTCATATCAGAACCAGTATTTATATTATAATAGTAAATACAACCATTCTCGATATAACAATAACGACCTAAACTAGCTCTCTTATAACCGTCTTTAAATTTTCCCTTCACAACAACATTTTGAATATCCTGTTCTCCTTTATCCTCATAAAATCCTTTTGGTGATGGAATTAATTCTTTCTTTTCTATAACAGAGTCTTTTTTTGATAAAATTAACTCTTTCTTTTCTGCAACAGAGTCTTTTTCTGCTGGAATTAATTTTTTCTTTTCTACTATTGGATATGCATTTAAATAATTGATATCTTTTGAAAATAAGTTTTCTTTTATATCCTCAAAATCTTCCTCTTTTGCTAATGCATTGATAACTAAGCCTCGAATGCTTGTCCCCGGAATATAACGAAGCGTATCGGTTTGTCCACTTTGACTTATACTATCATCTGAAATTCTAATCGGTTCTACTGTTTTTATGACATAGCGTAAATATTCAGCCATCCTTTTTCTCCTTAAATATGATTAAAATATATTTCACCTGCAATTTTATATATTTTGTTACTTAATAATTAAGCCTTATTCTTCTACTGTAATTTTCACTTTACCAAAACCTCGATTTCTCATACTACCAATCCATTTAATCATAGAAAGCACTTCACAAATGGTTTTTTCTTCACCTTTTTCACACAAAATTTCACTATAAAAATACAATCCTTTATTTACACAACGCAAACTTCTTAAAGAACCTTCCTTTACAATGCCTTCCCCTGTCATACTCGTCAAAGTTCTAATATTAGTAAATATATCTGTTACAATATTAGAATAACCTTCCTTTGTTCCAATTTCTTCTAACACTTTTTGTTTTACATTATCAGATAAAGTAAAATCAGAAAACACTAATTTTCCATTAGAAAAAATATTTGTATCCCCACTTTTTCCTAATAATTCTACTAATTTGTCCTCTATTTCTTTTTCATTTTTCCCTGTCCACTCTAAATATCGCTCTAATTCTTCTCGAAAAATACCCTTAAATGTACTACCCTTATAATAAGGGAAACCATCTTTATCACAAAGTACTGAAATATCTTCTCCACCCGGAACACTCACACCACTACCAAATATGACATCTGATACTAATTGCATTTTTATCTTCATATTGCTTTATCATTCCTTTCCCTTCTTTTAGATACAAATAATATTCTCTACTATTATTTTTTTACTTTATTGATACACAAATAATAAGGAAATTTTTACTTTTAATACTCTAACTCAATAAATGTATCTACCATCTCAATCGCATCAAATAATAACGACCTTTCTTTATTATCACAAGTTTTCACAAATACTTCTCTGTCTAATTTCTCTCCCGTTCCAATTTTAGATATATCTACTTTTACAAAAATATCTTGATAACTATCTCTTGCAATATCTTCTATTTTATGAAACTGTAAATAATGCTTCGTTGCTACTTCTCCTTGCTTTAATACATTTCTAAGTTCCTTTAATCTTCCTCTAGAATAAGTTATCTCTTGTTCTAAAATGCTAGAAATTAACTTTTTAAAATGACAATATTGTCGAATTTTTTCTTCTTCCAAAATTTCTTCTGGTGCAAAAACAATATAAGGTCGCAATTCTAATTGTTTTCTATCTGCCGTTTTATAAACTTCTCTTACTTCATCTATCGTATCTTTCAATTCTCCATACTCAATATGCCAATCAATCGAAGAAATCTCTCCACCTCGCTCAGAATGCAATGTTGCACCAAACTTTTTTGCATTACTACAAAGCTTTTCTGCTAATTCATACGCACGATAAAAAGGATATTTTTGATGCACAATAGCTACACCAGCACAAGCAGCATAACCATTCTTATCCTCTGCATTTTTCTTTTTACTTAATGCATTTAAAAAAGCAACTGCACACTCTAAGCCAATTCTTCCTTCTGTCACAAAACAAATATCATCACCCGCAGTAATAATTCGACGAACAGGGAAATTTTTCCCTTTGATAGATAATTTCTCTAATTTACCCTGCTCTAAATTTTTCGCAACTACTTCCACCATCTCTTTATAAGAATCTTTAAAATCTTTATCAATGGAATCACTAAAATTTTTTAATTTCTCTTTATAGATATCCCAAGTTGCATCTTCATTATCTTTATATAATTGTTCTACTCGTTTTCCCATCGCATTTCCGTCAATATGTACGACAGCAATAAAATTAGAACTATGTTTAGAACCACCTAAATCTTTAAACTTCCACACTCTATCATAATTTTTAGCAGAAAGAGATTTGTCTATCTTTTCTTCCTCCTCTGGCATAACTCCATCAAAAGGAGAAGAATTTAAAAGGATGGGATTTAATGTTGTACTATCTATTTTTTCTACTCCAAAACTACCTTGATGAAATGCAGATGCTCTCTCTGCTTTCTTTTGCTCTAAAACCTTTGTAAGCTCTTTTAAATTCTCTCCAGCAGGTATTGTTTCATCATACTTTATCGTTTTCGCAAATACTTCTAAACCAGAATACTCTCTACGAATTGTTGATGTAATTTGCTTCACAAATGTATCTGCTTGAAGTTTCGTTTCAAACTCTAATACTGTATGTCCACCACCAGAATATACTACATTTTTATCCTCGGAAAATAATACATTATCATCTAATTTTCCTGCCTTTTCTTTAAAATACTTCGGACTCATCACCCAAGCAATGATAGCCGAATTTGTAATATTATCCTGTAATTTATTGCTCGAAAAAATATATGCTTGCTTTTGAGAAACCTCTAAAATTGTTAAATACATTGTTCGACACACCTCTCCTTTACTATTTTAGTAGTTTACTTTAATACAGTTCTTTCTTTTTCCTTATTTTAACATAAAAAAAGAGAGAAATAAACACATTATTGGTTAATAAATATAAAAAAACTTCATTAGATATTCTCTAACAAAGTTTCCTTATTATTTTTAATATTTTCTAAATTGTTCAAATTGAAATTCTACGATTCTCTTATTATCTACTTCTACTACATTTCGTTTACTACAAGCAGCTAATACAATAATATTTTTCTCTTTTAATTTTTGTACTACTTGATAAACAAATGTATACTCTCCTTGGCACAATACAGCACTTGGATTTTCTTTTACAATATCCTCTACATACTGTTCTGCTAATTCTTCAATTTCTTCCTCTGAAGCTTGTGGAGAAATTTCAGGAAATAATATATCCTTTATTTCACCATATACTTGAGCAGCATTTTTTTGTTTTTCTCCCCAATTAGAGGAAGGATGATTTGTAAAATTAATAAACATTTTTTTCTCCATTTTATAATTAACTCCTATCTATTTACTCTAAATATATTCCTTATGGGCTTTTATCATTTCTAATTTTTTCGTCCATTTTTTTGTTTTCTAAAAATTTCCTGTAAAACTTATACTTAAATTTTATCATACAATATTATTTATTACAATCATTTTTACAGAAGATTTCAATTTTCAAGTAACAGTTCAACTGTATACCAATTTTATAAACTGTTTATATAGCTAAACTGTTATTGCAAATTTACATTGCATATTCATAAATCTCATTATAAGTAGGAAAATGAACTAGTTTTTCTTTCATATCCACAAATAACAAATCTTCTTTCTCTCCATTCAAACAATTTTCACGAATTACATATTCTATTTGACTTGGAATACGGTCCATAATTTTATTGATTTTATCATTTTTAGATTTGCCAATTTCATAAATTTCTTTAATAGTTAAGCTAAATCCACGACCATCTAAATTTCTTCCATTTTTGCGAAAAAATCCAAAAATAGAACCAGAAAAATCTTTCGTATTTAACAACCAAAAACGCTCTTTAGTACCAACAGGTACATAATAAAAATCATGTTTACCAGCAGATGTAACACAAATAATACGGTCTTTCTTGTCATGCTTTACCTTTATCTTCTTCATTTTTGTATCTCTCCTTCGTATTATTGTTTTCTAATGATTTGTTTCTTTGCACTTTTTAGCTTAAATAAATGAATATAATAAAAAATTATTTTTAAGTAACTTTGTTATTCTATTGCAAATAATACAATTTCTAATTTCCTTACTTTTGGTAGTGCTCTCTTTGATAGGTCATCGCATTACTTCCCCAAGAAAAATTAAAAAATGTATTATTGAATACTCATTCGATTGTCAATGTTCTATTATTTTCTTCTATCTTATCTCTTGTACTTAAACTTTAAAAAATTTCATTTTTTTCACAAAATATTTTTTTCTTGTATTTATTTTACCAAAAAAATGAAACTATTTTTGTACACAAAAATTAAAAAAGAAAGCTCTTAATACTTTTTCTTCTATCCCTAAATAGATTTTATCTACCAAAATTTTACATTATTCAAATGTGTGAAAAATCTTGAAAAATAAGAAGATATATGTTATACTATTTAATAGGCAAAATGATAAGAGTATCCACGGTGATACGCAAAACAAAAACCCCTAGTAGTGCGAATACTAGGGGTTTTCTATTCCGTTTTGGGCAAGGTGGCTTATTCCTTAGGCTGACTACCGTTATCTTTCTTGTCCAACCATTTGCAAATGTAGTTGGCAGTTACACTTGCCACAACAGAAAGTAAAAATGATAAGAATAATTCCACGGTAATACACCTCCTTCCAGCACCGGTTTAGAGGTGGTAGCAAGCGCATTATAACAAAAAATTAACAGAAATGCAAATTTTTCTTTTGTATCATATATATACAAAAAATTACAATTTGCCCATATTATAAAATAGAATATGATTGATAAAAATCAAAAAAAGCCTTAGAAAATAGATATAGTCTACTTCACTAAGGCTTTTATCATTTCTACAGTTAGGTTTAAAAAAGTAACACCTGAGCAGATTCCTTGTGTCAATGCCCTTTACGGGCTTTTATTATTTCTACGTTACTGTTTAAAAAAATTCTAACCAAGAAACCCTGTGTCAATGCCCTTTACGGGCTTTTATTATTTCTACGGAACATCAAAAAATTTGTAAAGAACTCGAAGAAATGATGTGTCAATGCCCTTTACGGGCTTTTATTATTTCTACGTAGAAAAAAAGGAGGTCTTGTTATGGCAGGACAGGGGTGTGTCAATGCCCTTTACGGGCTTTTATTATTTCTACGATTAGGTGTATCAACTTCAATGTTAGCAGAATATGATTGTGTCAATGCCCTTTACGGGCTTTTATTATTTCTACGGTGGACTCTCAGAACCTGCATAAATAAAGGCTTTCCAGACTCATTT
>CALASV010000165.1 GCA_937888895.1 uncultured Clostridia bacterium
AGAGCACCTGACTCTTAATCAGGGTGTCCAGGGTTCGAGCCCCTGAAGATGCATTCGTAAGTACCGATTTTAGCTTAGAGCTGGGGTTGGTGCTTTTTTTTTGTTCTTACATTTTTCACATTCTTTTCATTGACGTATTAAAAAAAAAATAGTATATTGTATCTATTAAAGATTGCGTATATTTGCTTAGAAACATTCTTTCGTTAATATATACAGCAGATTGTGAGGAAACATGAGACTTAGAAAAGTAAAAGGTGCAAAAGAAGCAATTTTAGAAAGCCCTTTTGTTATCCACGATGCAACGACAAAAAAAGGGCATTGGCAACAATTTTTCAAAAATTCTAATCCAATTCACATAGAAATTGGGATGGGAAAAGGACGCTTTTTAACTGCACTTGCAAAACAAAATCCTAATATTAACTATATTGGTATTGAGCGTTATGACAGCGTCTTAGTCCGAGCATTAGAAAAAAGAGAACAAGAGGAAGAAATTTCCAATTTATTTTACCTTTGCGAAGATGCAAAAAATATTACAGAAATTTTTGAAACCGGTGAAATAGCAAGAATTTATTTGAATTTTTCAGACCCTTGGCCAAAAGACCGTCATGCAAAACGTAGACTAACTTCTACAGAATTTTTTGCTCGTTATGACCAAATTCTTGCAAAAGAAGGCGAAGTTATGTTTAAAACAGATAATCGCATTTTATTTGATTTTTCTTTAGAACAAGTTCGAGAAGCTGGTTGGAACTTAAAAGATGTCACTTTTGATTTACATCACAGTGAATATGCCCAAGGTAATATTATGACGGAATACGAGGAAAAATTTTCTTCCTTAGGTAATCCTATTTTTCGCTTGGTAGCATATCGCTAAAACCATTACTAGCATAAAGGTTTTGACACAAGCCCAATTTTATCTTCAATGATAAAAACCAAACATACTTTAGTTGTCGTAGTGTCTATTTCTGAATATACTACTAATAATATTCTTTGGAGATTCTTTCTATGGCATATTCTTTTAAACGCCGAATGGCAGATTATGTTTCTGACCACCCTAGTATGAATCGTCAAGCTCTTATTATTTATCAGTCTCTTCAGGAAATATTACGGTTGATTAATCCACCGAAAAATGAACATACTAAAAAAAGAAACCAAAATACAAAACATTAACTTAAAAAACAAGGAGGCTTATTATGGCATTTCATTTTACTGACGAAAATTTTAATCAAGAAGCACTTGCTTCTACTATTCCTGTATTAGTTGATTTTTATGCTGATTGGTGTGGTCCTTGCAAAATGCTTGCACCTGTCATCGAAACACTTGCTACAGAATATGAAGGCAAAATAAAAATTGGAAAATTAAATGTAGATGATGCACCAAATACTGCACAAAACTATGGAGTTATGTCTATTCCAACACTTCTTTATATTAAAAATGGTGAAGTGGTAAATAAATCCGTTGGTGTTGTTTCCAAAGCAACTATAGAAGAAATCTTAAATACTTTATAAATTGAGGAACTTATGAACTATTGCTTAAGAAAACTACTTTACGCCTTATTAACCATTGGTTTACTCATTTCTTCCCTTCCTATCAATGTTCTTGCAGAAGAAACAGAACATACTGTAAAATGGCCCACGCCACCGGAAATTACAAGTGAAGGTGCTGTTGTAATAGAAGCCTCTACTGGTGCCATTCTCTATGACAAAAATGCTTATGAAGCGTTTCACCCAGCAAGTACAACAAAACTTATGACTTCTTTACTTGCGATTGAACAATCACTTCTTTCAGAAATTGTAACTTGTTCTCATGATGCCATTTACAGTATCGGTTGGGATAGTAGCCGTGCTGGTTTAGTAGAAGGTGAACAACTTAGCATGGAAGATGCTTTATATGCCATTTTACTAGCTTCTGCTAACGAAGTTTCTTATGCTGTTGCTGAACATGTGGGAGGAACTTTAGAAAATTTCGTTTCCTTGATGAATCAACGAGCAAGAGAATTAGGCTGTACCAATACGCATTTTATAAATCCTCATGGCTTAGATGACCCAGACCATTATTCTAGTCCTTATGACCTTGCTTTAATCGCAAAACAAGCCATTGAATATACTACATTTCGTAGAATTTCTGGTTCTTATTATTATCAAATGCCTGCGACAAATTTAAATGTAGCTAGAGACCTTGGAAATACCCATAAAATCATTCGTAAAAGAATTGCTTATGAAGGCGTATTTGCTG
>CALASV010000166.1 GCA_937888895.1 uncultured Clostridia bacterium
CTGAATATAAATTTGAATGAACCTTCGTCAACCCAGAATTTTATTTTTGTAGCAAGTTCATACTTGACAAAATTATTTAACTTTGCTCTATCCATATCTATTGGCTTATTTACAAAATCTACTGCACCTGCTTCTAAGGCATCAAATACTTTACCATCTAATGAACTAATCATAACAACTGGAAGTGGATATTGAGGCATAAGCTTTCTCAAAAATTCAATTCCATTCATTCTAGGCATTTCGATATCCAGTGTCATTACATCTGGACGATATTTAATAATAGCATCTCTTGCTTCATAAGCATCTTTTGCTTGAGCTACTACATGAATGCCAGGATCAGCATTTAAACCCTGAACAAGTACATTACGAAATAAAACAGAATCATCTACTACTAAAACTCTTAATACTTTCATATTTTTATTTCCTACTCTCTACTTTTTATATATCGAAGGTTGCACATATTGAAATTTCGTTTCTGAACGACTTAATGATTCTGTAGTTCCTATAAATAAATATCCTCCAGGTGCCATAGAATCATATATTTTATTTAACAATCGATATTTTGTATCATCTTCAAAATATATCATTACATTTCGTAAAAAAACAATATGAAATTTTCCTCGAAATGGAAATGATTCCATTAAATTAAATCGGCGATAAAGCACTTCCTTTCGTAAAAATTCTTTTACTTGATATTGTTCTTCTCCCATCGGCTGAAAATATGCTTTCTGCCAACGACTTGGTAATGGAGCTATCTGTTCTTTTAAATACACTCCTCTTGCCGCATGCTCTAATACTCTTGTCGATATATCAGTAGCTAATAATGTTGTATCCCATTCACTATGTTCTATACCAAAAAAATCCTTTAGTACCATCGCTATTGTATAAGGTTCTTCTCCTGTAGAAGAAGCTGCCGACCAAATTCGTATATCCTTGCTCCTTGCTTCTTTTACTTTCAGTTGTGGTAAAACCACATTCTTCATATAATCAAAGTGAACGGTCTCTCGCATAAAATATGTATGGTTTGTTGTCAATACATTAATTAAATTTTTAGCTTCTTTTCCTTTTGGAGAGCGTTCTACTTCTTCCATATATTCTGTATAGTTATTATAACCATTTTTTAAAATATAATTTTCTAATCTTCCTGTTACCAAGACTTTTTTCTGACTTAAATCAATTCCATAATGTGCTTTTACATAATTAACAATGCGATAAAACTCCTCATTTGTTATCACCTTACATACCTCATAACTCTTTATTCCACTAGATATTTTAACCTGTTAAAATCCTTGTTATCATATCACAATTACAACTTCTCGTCAAGATTTGTTAAATTTAATTCTTATAACTAGTTACTATTCCCTATGTTCTAGTAACTACAACTTCATTTGTTTCCAAACTTTATTAAATACATCAACTAGAGCAGGTTCATACGCTTTTCCTTTTTCCTCGTTGATTTTTTTTATACATTCTTCTACAAAAGTAGTATCTTTATCACTCTTTTTACTTAATAATTTATTAAAATCATCTACTAACATTACAATTCTTGCCTCTAATGGAATTTGTGTTCCTTGTAATTTTTCTGGATATCCCATACCATCCCATCTTTCATGATGATACTTTGCAATTCGAATTGCCATATCAATAAATCGGCTAGATTTTTGACTATTTTTAATTTCTTCTAATATCATCGCACCTTCGATTGTATGAGATTGTACAATAGCTTTTTCTTCTTCTGTTAATTCTTCTTTCAATAACAAATCATCTGATATTATAATCTTTCCAATATCATGTACCGTAGATGCAATTCCTATAATTTCTATAAATTCATCTGTAATCTGCTTTTCAAAATTAGGTAGAAGTTGCAAACTTTGTGCTAAAATTTGACTATTATGCTTTATTTTATCTAAATTAGCACCTCGTATATGTAATAAACGCCTCTCTACTATTTTTGCTAACGCAAATACCATATTTTGTTGTTCTACTTCAATTTGTCTTTGTTGTTCACTTACTAACTTGTGCATCATTCGATTATAATTTGCCATTTCTTGTTTTATTTGGTAAGTATCTAATTGATTTTTAATTCTCATAAGAACTTCCACTCGGTCAAATGGCTTTAAAATAAAATCTACTGCACCTGCTCTAAATGCTTGTTCCTTTTCTTCTGTAGAATCTAATACCGTAATAAATAGAAATGGAATATCTCTTGTTCTTGGATTACTCTTTAATAACCTACAAAATTCCAATCCATCCATACCAGGCATAGAAAAATCAGATAGAATTAATTGTGGCAACGATTCATTCATAATATCAATTGCTTCTTGTACATTTAATGCACAAAGTGGTTGATATCCTTCCTCCTCAATAATGCTCTCCAAAATCTCTAAGTTAATCATAATATCGTCTACAATCAGTATCTTTGGAGGGTTCTTCCCACTGCCTTCTAATCCCATCACACACGCACCGTTCCTTTCTACTATTCTCCCAATTTTTCTTCCAACACTTGTTTTAATTTTTCATACGCTTCCATACTTTTTTCATAATTTTCTTTTCGAACTGCCATTCCCATACGAAGTAATACTTTTTTCAAATCTCCGTCTACATTTTCCATCAGAGTTTTCAAAGTATCTAATAATGTTTCTGCCTTTTCCCACGCTCCTAACTCAATGGATAATACTAATTTATCCATTCTCTTTTTAATTTCTATTTTATTTTCCTCTGTTCCAAACTGATAAAACTGATTTTCTTCTTCTGTTCTCATTGCAGTTGTAAATTGATTCCATCTATTGTATGTATTAGATGCTTCTTGTACTTCATCTACATTTTGATTTGTTCTAAGCTTTACAAAGAAGGAAAAATCACTTCCTCGTCCTTTCTCACTTTCTACTCGGATTGTTCCATTCATCATCTCTACTAACTGTTTCGTTATGACAAGTCCAAGTCCTGTTCCACCAAATCTTCTTGTAATAGAAGCATCTACTTGACTGTAACTTTGGAATAATCTACTCTGTTCTTCTTTTGAAATACCAATACCAGTATCTCTAATTAAAAAGAATAACTCAATTTCATCATTCACCTGCATTGTCTTACTTACACTAATACTTACATATCCTACTGAAGTAAATTTAATTGCATTCGAAAGTAAATTATTTAATATTCTATTTAATCGCAATTCATCACCAATTAACAAATTTGGAATAGTATCATCTACAGATACATTCAATTTTAATTCTTTTTTATTTACTGCTACTGTATGAGTAGCAATTACATTATCCATCATTTTATAGAAATCAAATTCATTTTCTTCTAATACTAACTTTCCAGCGTCTAACTTTGAAAAATCCAAAATGTTATTGATAATGGCTGACATATTATCACAACAATATAAAATAACATCTAATGTTCTTCTATGCTCTGTATCTGTTATTGTTTCCATTAATGTTGTAACATGACCCTTAATTCCATTCACTGGAGTTCTTAATTCATGTGTTACATTTGCAGTAAATTCTGTTCTTGACCTTCTATCCCCTTCCTGTGCTTCCTTTAACTGCCTAATACGCATATCCATATCTTTTTGACCAGTAATATCTTCTGCCATTACATAATACAAACCTTCTTGTTCCATTGGAAAACAACGAATATTAGCAAAAAAACAGGAGCTATTCTTTCGATATAAACCAATTTCCTTTTTTTCAAATATTTTTTCTTTTTGAAAAGGAATCATTTGTCCTTCTTCTGATTGAAATTCTTGTCTAAAAATCTCTGTCATATTTGTTTTTTTCAATTCTTCTTGCTGATATCCTAACTTTTCTATCGCAGAACCATTTCCATATAAAATTTCTCCCTGCTCGTTAAAGATAAGCACTACTTCAATACAATTTTCTACTATATTAAATCCTTTCAAATCCATACATTTCTCCTATGCACTATATTTATTAATTTGATACTAATTCTTTTTTTAATACTTCTATCATTTTTTCAATATCAATTGGTTTTGCAATATAATTATTAATTCCTACTTCAAATGCATTTTTTTTATCTTCTTCAAATGCATTCGCTGTCATTGCTACAATTGGAATATTTGATTTTTTCTTATCATGTAATCCTCGAATTGCTTTTGTTGCTTCATATCCATTCATATTTGGCATTTGAATATCCATTAAAATTAAATCATAATAATTAGCTGGAGCTTCCTTCACTTTTTCAACAGCTATACACCCATCTTCTGCTATTTCAGTAATAAAGCCATATTCTGATAAAATTTCAATAGCAATTTCTCGATTGATTTCAATGTCTTCTGCTAGTAAAATTCGTTTTCCATTAAAATCACATTCTAACTCACTTGCTTTGATTGGTTCAGGTAAATCTTGTTCTGTTCCTACTTTTAATCTCATCCGAAATGT
>CALASV010000167.1 GCA_937888895.1 uncultured Clostridia bacterium
GACTAATGTCAGCAATCAAGAGTGATACATACGGATTATTATCTTTTTAGCAATTAGTTTCATCATTAAGATTACTTACACTCTCACCACGGGAAGGTTTGCTATTGAGAGCATAGTGCATAATAATATTTTATTGGCCAGATAAAATACTACTATGTTCAATAGAGTCGCGACAATCCATTGAATCACAATTATATTTATTATTATTGTTATAATCAATTATTACAATCAAAAACAATAATAACAAATATTTTTTTTTCTCTGTGAACGAAGTTTATGCTTATTAACAAAGCAATAAGTAAGAGTTTCTTTGGTTTAACTCTTAAACCAATCCACAACATAAAAGCGGTCATAACGACGGGATACGGAATTACCATTAAGGATTTACCAAATGCGTCTGCGACCGGGATATTATTTAGTATTAGAAGTAAATGAAGTTATCTCAAATCTTTCTTTAAGCCTTGCAAATTCCATACAATCATCAATTAATTGAATAGTATTGCGATTTTCAAATTTAATCTCAATATTATTATATTTTTCAATAATTGAAATTTTACTATGATAATTGCAAAGAACAATATCTGCTTCTAAAGACCATTGATTTTCTAAATGTTCTACAACAGATTTTGCAATCTTAATAGATTTTTGATTTACAGGATGATTTATAGCAGCACAAAATACATAATGATGCATAGAAAATATAACTGATTATAATTCTTGTTGAATTCTTTGGATACTTATACCATCTTTAAGTTCATTCCAATCTGCGTTTCCAATTCTTAGAATTTCTTTAAAATGGTTTTTTGCATCATTTTCATCAATTCCAATAATTGTTGTGTGTGCATCTGTATAACTAATAATGCCTCCACAATAAATTTGTATACGAAAATAAAATCTATATGCGTGTTTTTTCATTGTTTGCAAAATTAAAGAAATGTGAAAGATTATATGCTTTAGCAATAGGCAAATTAATAAAATTAACTAATATTTTATTATTGACTCTATTAGAAGTGGAATTTGGAAGAGAGAACAATAAAATTAGAGTTAAAATTTTAAAATTTACTTTTTTGGCGAGCATCGTTAGTAGCACATTTAGTAGCACAAAGAATAGAGTAAGGATTAATGATAAGAAGGGAATCAGGTTCATCTTCATTATCATTAATCCTCTCTCTTACTTAACGAAAATCAGCGTTTCTCAATGCTTCAAAGCTATTATACCTATCAAGACCATATCTATTGGCCTTTAAAATAGCATTTTTGGTTGTAGACGGAATATACTCATGTCCATTAATCCTATCTCTAAGAGCATGTTCAGTATCGAGCAATTCCTGCATAACATTAGCATTATGTCTATGCTTAGCTTTTTCTTCTATTTTATGCTTTCTAACCGCTTTGGGCATAATAGTACGAATGATAGCAGCAATAATCTTTTTCATATTATTAATCGTTAATTATTATCAAAGAATAGCACAGGTATCATCACGACAACTGTGCATAAGACTGAAAGGAGAAGCGAGTAGAACACTCTATATTATCAGAACGATAATTATCATTTGATAATTGATTGCAATACAAAAATGCTTTGATAATGCAATCAAACTCCGTGTCGAGATATATGAGGACAAACTCTATATTGATATATATGAGGACAAACTATGTTTAGATAAGTATGAGGAATTTAAAAACAAAGCTCACCACTCATAAGAGCAGTGAGCTGAGTACAATTACATTCCGGCTTTAGCATAAAGCAACTCCATAGCGAGATTATCGTTAAGAGAAAGACAATTATTGTTTTCAAGATTGTTAGCAAGTCTGCCATCAGGATTAAAACGAACAATAGTGTTATTGTTTACAATAACAACTTTATCGTAAGGAATTTCACCTTTTGCAATATTAACTTGAAGATAACGAAGTTGTTCTTCAGTTATTGTAACTTCATCCTGAATACCATACTTATTGGTCCAACGAATGATAACTTTGTCTTTCTTAGGAGTTTCTTTAAGAACATCAATAATGTTTTTCATAACAACAATATGTTAAAGAATTAAACTTCATAATAAAGGGCAAGCGTATCATCATCGACACACTTGCCCAAATTGTTGGATGTGGTAGAACAGCTTATAGCGAAGTAGCCAGCACAAGGCTGGCCACCATGCTAAAAGTCTTCAATCATGCTGCTTTCGGTGATAAATGCAGAAGCATCACAATTGTGATACGCATCTTTGTTCTCACCGTAGCTAAGACGAATGGACTGGGTATCGAGCTCATACCAATCTTTGGTATAGGCACCAGTTTCACCAGTCTTTTCGTCGGTGTAGACCTCTCCAGCACGATGAAGGACATAAGTTCCCTTAATCTTCATCTTGGCAAGGATTCTGCGAATAGCATCATTGATGAAGTCAGTAGGACGAACACCTTTGACACCATCAGCGAGAGCTCTGCACACAGCTACGACGAGCATAGAAGAACGAACATCGGATTCGAGGAAAGCACGAATGATGCTGATAGGAACAAATCCATCAGTGTCATCAGGACGAAATCCAGGAACAACGAGAGAGTTCGTACCGTATTTGTCGGGATAAATACGAACATTACCGTACGCGTTAGCGATAGCGGCAATACGAACTACATTCTTCTCAACTGCGACAGCAGCATTTTCCTTGTTAGTCTTTGTAGACATAACGATAGGCACAGCCTTTCAGCTGGATGACCTCAAGGATTAGAATAGAGGCTGTGAGCGTGAGGTATTGCGTCAGCAACCTTTGATACGACAGTATCAAAGTCTATTTAGCTTGTATGAGGACAATCAGCAGGAAAAGGACGGGGGCTATTAAATCGCTTTGAAACACCCGGGGGTGTTATAGAAGGAGGTTCATCTATACATCCACTTACATAAAATCTCATATTCTCCATTATCATCTTTATCTTTAATAAACCAACAATCTTTATTTCTTTTTAAATTATCTTCTTAATTCTCAATAAAATTCTAATCTTTATTCCCTTTTTAAGTCCCAACTTTATTCCATTATTCATTATTCCCTTAATCTTTAAAACAAAAAAAAAGACCACTCTATTGAGCAGTCTTTCCTTCAATTAAATTATTATTAGTAAAATAAGCTTTTTCTATTTTATCTGTTATAATTCTAAAAGATTTTCTATCAGTATCATAAACAAAACCTATTACTTTTTCAGTATATCCATACAGCGATGAATCAGCAAAACAATGTTCAACTTCTTTATCTTCTAAAGCCTTACAATCAAATTGTTTTATTAGCTTTAGAAAGTCTTTAAACTTCATTATAATATTTGTTTAATTTTTATTAATAATATGATATCTATTAAATACTATTTCAACTCTTTTACGAACATAATTAAAAGCATAATCTGTTATATCTTGAATTTCTTCATTTATAGTTCCATCATTATCAGGATTAATATCATCAACAATTTCAAGAAGAAGTTTACAAAATTCTTTTTTAGAAATATAATATCTATTTTTATCTATTATATCTATTATTTCTTGCTTAATTTGTTCTTCAATCATAATTATAATATTGATTTAATTATAAACATATCATATGATTTAATAGGTATAATAACAGATAAACTATTTAATAACATTCTATTATAAGCATTTCTTTCAGCTTGCATTTCCTTTTTAGCATTTTCAGATTTAATATATAAATCGTTTAATTTCCATATTTCTGAAGCATCAACTCTATCAATAACATCCCATCCAGGAAAAATTTCAGCTTGCTTTTTATATTGTTCTTCTATTGTATCTTTACTATCAGGTTTTGGAATTTCCATTAAAGGATATATACTATTTCTTTTAAAAGCTTTATCGCACATATCTTTTAATTCTTTCTCAATCATAAATATTATTTAACTTGAATTTCATCAGAAGGATAATCTTTACGAGGAGAATCACAATCAAAATATTGTTCATATCGTCTATTTTGTTTTATAACATATCCGATAAG